>JAKSQG010000032.1 GCA_024404275.1 Clostridia bacterium
TGATGCGCATGACCAAAGCCTCCATGCTGGAGGTGCTGGGCAGCGATTACATCCGCATGGCGCGCTCGAAAGGCGTCAAGGAACGCAGCATCATCATGAAGCACGCCTTCCGCAACGCGCAGCTGACCGTCATCACTGTGATCGGTCAGGGCTTTATCAGCGCGCTGGCGGGCGCCGCCGTGGTGGAGCAATTGTTCAACATCCCCGGTATCGGTTCCCTGATGGTCAACTCCATCGAAAAGCGTGACTACCAGACCATTCAGGCCATTACGCTGCTGGTCGCCATGCTCAATGTACTCATCAACCTGATCATCGACCTGATCTACGGCTGGGCGGATCCCCGCATCCGCCTCAATGACTGAGGGAGGAGGACAGAACCATGCAGAATAATACCGCCTCTTTTCAGGATAAAGCGGAGCTGAAGCGCATCCGCCGCCGTCTTTCCCGTGAGCAGCATTCGCTGACGCTGCGCCGTTTTCTGCGCAACAAAGTCTCGCTTCTCGGTACCGTCATTGTCGTTCTGATGCTGCTGATCGCCATTTTTGCCCCGCTCATCTGCCGCTCTCTGGGCGTTGACCCCTACACCGCCGTTGTCAAGGACCGCCTCAAGGCCCCCCTTGACCCCACCGCCACCGTGCGCCATCTGTTTGGTACCGACAACATGGGCCGCGATGTGTTTGCCCGTGTACTGTACGGTGCCCGCATCTCGATGACCGTCGGTTTCCTCGTCGGCACCATCTCCGGGCTGATCGGCATGGCGCTGGGTCTGTACGCCACCACCAGCAAACGGCTGGACAACCTGCTCATGCGCATCTGCGACGGTCTCAAGGCCATCCCCAACATTCTGCTTGCCATCACGCTGATGGCGGTGCTGGGCAGCAACATGCGCAACGTCATCATCAGCCTGACCATCGTGGCCATTCCCGGTGTCGCCCGCATTGCCCGCTCGCAGGCGCTGCTGGTGCGTGAGCAAACCTATATTGAAGCCATGGACGCCGTCGGTGCCGGTCATACCCGCATTTTGTGGCGTCACATCATGCCCAACATCCTCTCGCAGGTGATCGTGCAGATGACCTTCAGCTTCGCCTCCGCCATCATCTCCGAGGCCTCCCTCAGCTTCCTCGGTGCCGGCATCCCCGACCCCGAACCCAGCTGGGGCGGCATGCTCAACCTCGCCCGCGGCTATGTCTACAAGGGCTGGTGGATGATCATTTTCCCCGCGCTGTTCACCATGCTGTCCGTACTGGGCTTCAACCTGTTCGGTGACGGCTTGCGCGATCTGCTCGATCCCCTGTCAGTGCGCTGAGAAGGAGGAAGAGCAATGAAAGAAAAGATCCTTCAGGTACGGGAGCTGACCACCAGCTTCAAAACGGACCGCGGTATGCTCAAAGCCATCGACGGCGTCTCCTTCGATGTGTATAAGGGCGAAATCCTGGGCATCGTGGGCGAAAGCGGCTGCGGCAAAAGCGTGACCAGCCAGTCTGTCATGCGCCTGTATGATGAAAAATACGCCGTCCGCTATTCGGGCAGCGTCAAGCTGGAAGACCGTGAGCTGTTTGAAATTCCCTATAAAAAAATGCAGGATATCCGCGGCGCTGAAATATCGATGATCTTTCAGGACGCGCTGTCCTCTCTGAACCCCGTGCTGCGCATCAGCGACCAGATCATGGAGCCGCTGCGCATCCACCAGCACATGAGCCGCAAGGAAGCCTATCAGAAGGCCATCGAAATGCTGCGTCTGGTCGGCATCCCCGCCCCCGAAAAGCGGGTGGACCAGTATCCGCACGAACTGTCCGGCGGCATGCGCCAAAGGGTCATGATCGCCATCGCCCTCGCCTGCCGTCCCAAGCTGCTCATTGCTGATGAGCCCACCACCGCGCTGGATGTGACCATTCAGGCGCAGATCATGGAGCTGATTGTGGAATTGAACCGCCAGCTGGATATGGGCGTCATGCTCATCACCCATGACCTGGCCGTGGTGGCGCAGACCTGCAGCCGCGTGGTGGTCATGTATCTGGGACAGATCGTGGAAGAAGCCGATGTGCAAACGCTTTTTGCCGAGCCGCTGCACCCCTACACCCACGGTCTCATGGCCTCCATCCCCCGCCTGACGGGACAGCGCAGCGACCGGCTGTACATGATCCCCGGCGTGGTGCCGCTGCTCAATCAGATTCCCACCGGCTGCCGCTTCGCCCCGCGCTGCCCCTATGCCGATGAGCGCTGCCGTCAGCAGATGCCCGACCTCACCGCCTGCGGTGCCGAGGGACACAAGGTGCGCTGCTGGAATCCCGAAGCCGCCGCGAAAGGAGCCGAAGCATGAGCGAAAAACCCATTGTACTGGAAGCCGAAAATGTCGCCACCTGGTTTCCCATCCGCGGTGCCATGGGACGCGTGGTCAACCAGGTCAAGGCGGTGGACGGCGTCAGCCTGTGCCTTCGTCAGGGCGAGACCTACGGTCTTGTGGGCGAAAGCGGCTGCGGAAAAAGCACCCTCGGGCGCACGCTGATCCGGCTGCTGGAGCCCACCTCCGGCAAGGTGAGGCTCTTTGGCGAGGACATCACCCATCTTTCCGCCAAGGAAATGCTGCGTTTCCGCAAGGATATCCAGATCGTTTTTCAGGATCCCTATACCTCGCTGGACCCCCGTCAAAGGGTGGGCAGCATGCTGATGGAGATCCTCAAAATCCACAATATCGGCGCCACCTCCGATGAGCGCATGGCCATCGCCATGGAAACGCTCACGCAGGTCGGCCTGCGCACCGAGCATTTTTACCGCTATCCGCATGAGTTTTCCGGCGGTCAGCGTCAGCGCATCGTGCTTGCCCGAGCGCTGATTCTGGGGCCCAAGATCGTGGTATGCGACGAGCCCGTTTCCGCACTCGACGTTTCCATCCAGTCGCAGATCATCAACCAGCTGTGCGACCTGCGCGATCAGAAGGGCCTGTCCTACCTGTTCATCTCCCACGATATGAGCGTCGTCCGCTATATTTCCGACCGTGTGGGCGTCATGTATCTGGGGCATCTGGTGGAGGAAGCCCCCACGGATGAGATCTTCGAGCATCCCCTGCACCCCTACACGCGTACGCTGCTTTCCGCAGTGCCCTCCATCGATCCGAATGCCGGCGGCGACCGCATCCTGCTGCAGGGCGACCCGCCCTCCCCCATCGATCCGCCCTCCGGCTGCGTGTTCCACACACGCTGTCCCTATGCCCGCCCCGAATGCGCGCAGAACGTCCCCTCCCTTGAGGAGGTGCGCAGCGGTCATCAGGTCGCCTGCCCCTACGCGAAAGCATAACTCCTCGCCCGTTCCCGTCAGAATTCTTTAACGGAACGGGCTTTTTTGTATTGAAAATGCCCGTGGGATATGTTATTCTTACCCCAAACCGACAACAAAGATGAGGCTGAAATGAAACTACTCTCTGATCTGTTTTTGACCTTTACTAAGATCGGGCTGTTTACCTTCGGCGGCGGCTATGCCATGGTTCCCGTCATTGAGCACGCCTGTGTGGATCAAAAGCAGTGGATCACCCATGACGACATGATGAACATCACCGTCATCGCCGAATCCACTCCCGGACCCATCGCCATCAACTGCGCCACCTTTGTCGGATACCGTCAAAAGGGACTGATCGGAGCCATTGCCGCCACGCTTGGCATCGTGCTGCCCTCCCTGATGATCATTTTCCTCATCGCTCTGCTGCTGGACGGCTTTTTGGAAATCACCGTGATCCGGAATGCCTTCAAGGGCATCAAGCTGGCGGTCGGCCTTCTGATTCTGGATGCCGCCCTCCGCATGATCAAAAAGATGCCCAAAAAGCCGCTCCCGCGCCTCATCATGGGCGGCACCGCCCTCATGATGACGGTCATCACTTTCTTTTCCCTCCGTTTTTCCTCCGTCGCCCTGCTCCTGACCGCCGGGCTCATCAGCCTGCTGCTGTATGCCTTCCCGAAACAAAAAGGGGGAAGCGCCTCATGATTCTGCTGCAGCTTCTGTGGGGCTTTTTCAAAGTCGGCTGTTTTTCCTTCGGCGGCGCCTATGCCGCCATCCCGCTCATCCGGGAGGTCGTCCTTTCCTACGGCTGGCTGAGCGATGAAATGCTGACGTATATGATCGCCGTCAGCGAAAGCACCCCCGGTCCCATCATGGTCAACCTCGCGACCTATGTCGGCACCGCCGAGGCGGGTCTGGCGGGCGCCCTGACCGCCACCTTTGCCGTGGTGCTGCCATCCTTTCTGCTGGTGCTCCTCCTCACGGCCGTGCTTTCCAGAGTCATCAAAAATCCGTATGTGCAGGCTGTGCTGCGAGGGCTCAAGCCCTGCATGATCGGCATCATCCTGGTCACCGGCGGCCGCATGATCATTCAAAATCTGTTTGAAGAGAGCGGCACCTTCGATCCCCGCGCACTCCTCATCACCGCCCTGCTGGCCTGTGTTTATTTCAGCCGCGGCCGGCTGTTCAAAAAAAGCCTTTCGCCCATCCTGCTGATCGTTCTTGCCGCCCTGCTCGGCATGATCGTATACGCCCTATAAAATCAATGATGGAGGTTCCCCATGCAATACAGAATCGACCCCAGATCGGGCAACCGCCTGTCCGTCCTCGGCTTTGGCTGCATGCGCTTTGGAGGGGGCGACCTGGTCAGCTCCTTCAGCGGCAAATTTGACCGTGCCAAGGCCGAAAAACTGATCACCTCCGCGGTCGACATGGGCATCAACTATTTTGACACCGCCTATCTTTATTCCGGCAGCGAGGACATTCTCGGTCAGACGCTGGAAAAGCACGCCCTGCGCGACAAGGTGTACATTGCCACCAAGCTGCCGCTCATCCTGCTGCGCAAAAAAGAAGATATCGAACGCATTTTTCAATAGGAGCTCAAGCGCCTGCGCACCGACCACATCGATTATTATCTGATGCACATGCTGCCCGATGTGCAGGAGTGGAACAAGCTTTGCTCCTGGGGCATTCTGGACTGGCTCCGTGAGAAAAAAGAGAGCGGCATCCTCCGTCAGGTGGGCTTCTCCTTCCACGGCCCCTGCAAGGATTTTCTGGCACTGCTGGAGGTCTATGACTGGGATTTCTGCCAGATCCAGCTCAACTATTCCGATGAAAACTATCAGGCGGGTCTCACAGGGCTCAAGGCTGCCCACGAAAAAGGGCTGCCCGTCATGATCATGGAGCCGCTGCTGGGCGGCAAGCTGGTCAACGGTCTGCCCAAAGCCGCGGAAGAAAGATTTCAGCAGGCCGTCCCCGGCAGAAGCAACGCCGAATGGGGCTTGCGCTGGGTGTGGAACCGCCCCGAGGTCACGCTGCTGCTGAGCGGCATGAACGAGATGGAACAGCTGGAAGCCAACGTTGCCTGCGCAGGTCAGGCAGCTCCCGATATGCTCAGCGAGGAAGAGCAGGCTGCCTACAGGGACGTCAAGCAGATCTTTGCCGATTCCTACAAGGTACACTGCACGGGCTGCCACTACTGCATGCCCTGCCCCGCGGGCGTCAACATTCCCGGCTGCTTCTCCGCCTACAACGCCCGCAGCGCCGTGGATAAAAACACAGGCCGCATGCAATACCTGATGACCACTTTGATGGGCAACAACCCAAGCTACGCCAGCCTTTGCAAAAAGTGCGGCAAGTGCGAGGCACACTGCCCGCAGCATCTTGAGATCCGCAAGGAGCTGGAAAACGTCAGCGCCGAAATGGAGGGCGTGATGTTCAAAGGCGCCCGCGCCGGTCTCAAGCTCATGCGCAAATTCAAAAAATGATCCTTCACAGCGTTTCCCCTTCGTCTGTTCAGGCGGGGGAAGCGCTTTTTTCTATCCGGCAAAATGGAAAATATCCAAAAAGAAACCGATTGTGCATTGACAAAATGGCAAGGTTTTATTATAATTGTGATAAGGTTGAGCGTTAAACCTGCCAATTCCATACATTTCGAGGAGGTCTGTCCATGAACAGGTTCGTTAAGCTCGTTTCTCTGTTGCTTGCCGCGGCCCTGCTGCTTTCCGCCCTGCCCTGCACCCTTGCCGAGGAGGTCATCGATGCCGATCTGAACTGCACGATCACCCTGGGCAACTGGCCGGCCGATACCGCGCCTCAGGCTGAAAAGGACCTGTTCCTGGGCTATCAGGCCACGATGGCCAAACAGTACCCCAACGTGACCCTGGTGCCCGACTACTACTCCTACACGCTGAGCAGCTATGTGCCCATGGCCAAGGGCGGCACGGCCCCCAGCATCTTCCAGCCCCCCTTCACCGATCCGCAGCTGCTCATCAGCCAGCATCTGGTCGGCGATGTCACCGAGGCACTGCAAAATGCCGGCGTGCTGGATAAGTTCAGCCCCAGCTATGTTGAGATGCTGGCGGGCGATGACGGCCGCATCTACGGTCTGCCCCGCGACGGCTATGTGCTGGGTCTGCACATCAACATCGATCTGTTCCGTGAAGCCGGCCTGATGACCGAAGAAGGCCTGCCCATGTATCCCACCACCCTGCAGGAGCTGGCCGAATACGGTCAGATCATCCGTGAAAAGACCGGCAAGGCCGGTCTGGTGTTCCCCGCCAGCGAGACCTACGGCGGCTGGCTGTTCACCAACATCGCGTGGAACTTTGGCTGCGTGGGCGAAAGCGCCCTCGAATATCAGGATGAAGACGGCCGCTGGGTGTGCAACTTCACCTCTCCCGAGTGCATCGCCGCCATGGAATACATGCGTGACCTGCGCTGGAAGTACGATATCCTGAACGCCGACGCCACCACCTCCGACTGGGCCAGCTCCCACACCTCTCTGGGTACGGGCGAGGCGGCCATGAACTTCGGTGCCGATGACTGCGTTGACCAGCCCACCGCCAACAAGGGTCTGCCGGTCGACAGCTTCGCGCTGGTTCCCTTCCCCGCCGGTCCCGCGGGCCGCTACGCCCTCGCCGGCGGCACCTGCTACATGTTTGCCCCCAACATCACTGCCGATCAGGGCACCGCGCTGATGGCCTACCTGAAGGTGCTGGGCAAGCTGCCCTTCCTCGATGACGCCATCGTCGCCGGCATGCGTGCCGACTATGCCGCCAAGCGTGACCGCGGCGCCCCCGTGCTGCCCGCCATCAGCGCCTGGAATGACGAGGACTACAATGCCGCCAAGCAGGCCGTCATTGACGAATTCTGCAACGTCGATATGCGTTTGTACAACGATTTCTTCGATTCCATCTCCGAAGGCACCATCACCCTCAAGAGCGAAGAACCCGTCTTTGCCCAGCAGCTGTATCGTGAGCTGACCTCCGTGGTGCAGCGCATGATCACCCGCGAGGGCGCCGATGTGGAAAAGGCCCTGCGCAAGGCCGAGGAATCCTTCCAGGAGTATCTGGACGACGAGATCAACGACTATTGATGACTGTATGATCCTGCGCCGGCGGTGAGTGTCATCGCCGGCGCCTTTTCAAGGCAAAGCGACTTTTCCGGAGGAATGACCATGAGCCAAACGAAGGTAATGCGAAAACTGAGCGGCGCCAGGTTTGCCGAAAACAGCAAAGCCTGGCTGATCATGCTGCCCAGCCTGATCCTGATGCTGTTTTTTGTGTGGGAGCCGCTGTTTGAAAGCGTGCGCATGAGCCTGTACAAGACCCGCAATGTTGAGCTGGTGCGCTACATCGGCTTTGACAACTACATCAGCGTCATGGGCAAGGATGACTTTATTCAGGCCCTGCTCAACACCTTCTCGTACACCTTCTGGTCGCTGATCATCGGCTTTCTGCTGCCGGTGGTGCTGGCCATGATCATCGGCGAGACCCGCCGCAGCAAGGGCATCTTCCGCACCATTGCCTACCTGCCCAACATGCTGCCCGGTCTTGCGGTCATCATTCTGTGGTCCTCCTTCTTCTCTGCCGAAAAATCCGGCGTGCTCAACATTCTGCTCAGCACCATCGGTGTCTCCCCACAAACCTATCTGACCAGGGCGGAATGGGTCATTCCCATCATCATCATCATCGCCACCTGGAAGGGCGCGGGCGCCACGGCGCTCATCTACATGGCCAGCATGGCCGGCGTCAGCCCCGAGCTGTACGAAGCGGCCGCCATCGACGGCGCCACGGTGCTGCAGCGCGTATGGCACATCCTGCTGCCCTCCATCCGCAAGCTGATGGGCACGCTGCTCATTTTGCAGATCATTTCCGTGTTCCAGATCATGTATGAGCCCATGGTTCTGACCAAGGGCGGCCCCGACAACGCCTCCCTGTCCCTGATGCAGCTGATGTGGCAGTACGCCTTCGGCGGCAGCATGAACTACGGCAAGGCCTCCGCCGTGGCGGTCATCGTCACCGGCATCCTGCTGGTCATGACGCTCATTCATTCCTACTTTGACCGCAAAGAATCCAGTTGGGACTGAGAAAGGAGCAATGCATATGAAAAAGGTTCAGCGCACCGGCGTGATCCGCGAATACGACCTGCATTCCCGCTCCGTCAAGGTCCTGTACGGCTTTGTGCTCTTTCTGTGCCTGGTCATGACGGTCATCGCCCTCTTCCCCCTCATCTGGGTGTGTCTGGCGGGCTTCAAGGACTTAAAGGAGTTTGTTTCCAGCACCTCTCTGCTGCCCTCTGACTTCAATTTCGGCATGTTCACCACCACGTGGGATCAATTGGGCATTGCCAAGAACTATCTCAACTCGCTGTTTTCCGTCGCCGGCAGCGTGGTATGCGCCATCGTGTTCAACGGTCTGCTGGGCTACGGTCTGGGCATCTTAAAGCCCAAGGGCTACGGCGTGGTCAAAAAGCTGGTCATGCTGTCGCTGCTGCTGCCCACCACCATCAGCATCGTTCCCCTGTTTATGAACATTCAAAAGCTGGGGCTTGGCAACTCCTTCCTGCCGCTGTGGCTGTCCTTTGGCGCCAACGCCATGTATGTGGTGCTGTTCATCCAGTTCTTTGAGTCGCTGCCCCATTCCATCATCGAAGCCGCGCGCATCGACGGTGCCAACCAGCTGCAAACCTTCTTCAGCATCGTGCTGCCCCTGTCCAAACCCATCTGCACCGTCATTGCCATCTTTGCCGTCAACGCCGCCTGGTCCGACTTCCTGCTGCCTTATCTGGTGCTGCGCGGCGGACAGCTGCAGACGGTCATGGTGCGCCTGTTTGTGTTCTCCACCGAGCAGACCGTCAACGCCGATACCATGATGCGTTCCGTGGTCTTCTCGATGATCCCGCCCATCATTTTGTTCTTTATCTTCCAGAAGCAGCTGACCGAGAACGCTGTCTCCGTCGGCATCAAGGGCTGATCCCCCATTCAACGAAAGAGGTATTTATGGCAAAGGTAGCGGATATTTACTTTGCGGTCGACCCGTGGAAGATCATCGAGGATGGTTTTGATCCCGCCTATTCCCGCGTAAGCGAGTCTGTTTTCTCTTTGGGCAACGAAACGCAGGGCGTACGCGGCTGCTTTGATGAAGGCGGAAGCGTTGACAGCCTGCGCGGTGCCTACACCAACGGCGTGTTCGATATGGAGCAGCTCAGCCGCTCCTATAAAGGCATCATTGATAAAACGCACTTCATGGTGCCCTCCGCCGAATGGCTGATGACCGAAATCGTGCTGGACAATGAAAAGCTGGATCTTGGCAAAGTCCGTTTTGAGGATTTTACCCGCGTATTGGATATGCGCGCCGGCACGCTGACCCGCAGCTTTGTGTGGACGACCGAAAGCGGCAAGCAGCTCAAATTGACCTTCCTGCGCTTTATGGATATGGTGCACCGTGAGCGCGCCTATCAGCGCATCACGATGGAAGCGCTCAACTTTGACGGCGAAGTCGCCTTCACGACCGGTCTTTCCTTTGACGCCGTGCATGAGGGCTACCGCAAGTGCTTCTGGCAGAATGCCCGCGTGGAAGCCGAAAGCAGCCGTATGCTGCTCAAAGCCCGCACCACCGCCTCCAATCAGGAGGAGTTTGCCGGTGCGCTGGTCTCCCTGCCCGGTGAAATCACAATCAGCAAAAATGAAAAGACCGCCGCTCTCCGCTGCAATGTGCCGCTCACCCGCGGTCAGCCCGTCAGCCTTGACAAGCGTGTAGTCGTGGTGTTTGACGGCACCGAGGGCGATGCCCTGTGGCAGAACGGTCTGACCGCTTTGGAGGCCTGCGCCGCCGTCTCGCTGGACGAAGCCATGGAGGCACAGCGGAAATATTGGGAAGCCTACTGGCAGACCTCCGATATTGATATCATTCCCGCCGGGGACGACACCGCCGAGCTGGTCGCCGCATAGCAGCAGGGCATCCACTTCTGCTCCTTCCAGCTGGCGCAGACCTACAACGGCGGCAGCATGAAGCACAACATCGGCGCCAAAGGTCTGACAGGCGAAGCCTACAACGGTCACGCCTTTTGGGATACCGAAGCCTGCTGCCTGCCCTTCTATCTGTTCAACAATCCCGCCGCCGCCCGCGACCTGCTGCGCTACCGCTACAACACGCTGCCCATGGCCATCGAGCGTGCCAAAATGCTGGATTGCAAGGGCGCCTGCTACCCCATCGCCACCCTGAACGGCGATGAGGCCTGTGCGCTGTGGCAGCACGCCAGCCTGCAGCTGCAGCCCTCCACCGCCGTCGCCTACGGCATCTGGCACTATGTACACCTGACCGAGGACAAGGATTTCCTGTGGCATTACGGTGCCGAGATCCTGCTTCAGATCGCCCGCTTCATGGCCAGCCGTGTGGAAAAAAGCAGCCGCACCGGCAAGTACGGCTTCTACGGCGTCATGGGTCCCGATGAGTTCCACATGATGGTCAACAACAACGCCTACACCAACTATATGGGTCTGCGTACGCTGCAGTACGCCGCAGAAGTGATGACCGCCATGGAAAAGGAGCAGCCCGCCCTCTGCGCCGCCCTGATGGAAAAGACCGCCCTCACCAAAGAGGAGATTGCCCGCTGGCAGCACATTGCCGACAACATGTACATTCCGCAGGCCGAAAACGGCATCATCGAGCAGCATGACGGCTTCTTCGATCTGCCGCATACCGAGATCAACGACATTCCCGTCAGCGAGTTCCCGCTGTATGAGCACTGGTCTTACGACCGCATCTACCGCTCCGACATGATCAAGCAGCCCGACGTGCTGATGTTCCTGTACCTGTACAACTCCTCCTTCAGCGAGGAGATCAAGCGCATCAACTACGATTTCTATCAGGCGCGTACCATCCACGAGTCCTCCCTGTCGCCCGCCATCCACTCCATTCTGGCGGCAGAGCTGGACAAGATGGACGAAGCCGTTTCCTTCTTCGGCTACGCCACACGTTTGGATCTGGACAACTACAACCGCAATACCCGTGAAGGTCTGCACATTACCAGCATCGCCATGGCGTGGTGCGGCATCGTGTACGGCTTTGCCGGTCTGCGCAGCGATGCCGAAAAGCTGATCTTTGCCCCGCGCCTGCCCGAGCGCTGGAGAAGCCTCACCTTCTCCGTCATGTACCGCGGCCGTGTCATCCGCCTGTGCATGGAGGCAGACAAAACAAGCTTCCGCCTCACGCAGGGTGACCCGCTGGAGGTGCTCGTCTACGGCAAGCCCGTTACACTGACCAACAAGGAACAGCTCATCCCCCGCAAATAACATCACCGTTCGATCCGCCTGCATCCCTGCGGGCGGATTTTGACAAGGAGGACAACGATGGATCAATGGAAGCTTGAACGGGAAGGATTTGACCCCGCTCATGTAGTGACCGACGGCAACCGCTTCCTGTGCGCCAACGGCTATATGGGGCTGCGCGGCGTGGTCGAGGAGGGGCAGTCCCCGGACCTGCCCGCCATCACCCTCGCCGGTGTGTATGACCGCAACGGCGATAAATGGCGCGAGCCTGTCAACGCCCCGCAGTGCCTGTTTGTGCGGGCTGTGCTGAACGGCAAAGCGATGGCACTCCGTGAAGCCGCGCCGCTGCGCCATACCTGCGGCATCGATTATCGTCACGGTGTCTATCACCGCGATACCGATTTTGGTCCGCTGCGTCTGGAAAGCGAACGCTTTGTCTCGATGGATCAAACGCACCTGCTGGCGGACCGCATGCGCATCACCTGCACCGAGGACGGCGAGCTGGAGCTGACCTGCGGCATCTCCGCCGACATCTGGGACATCAACGGTCCGCACCTGTTTGACTTTTCCATGGAATGCGATGAAGCTTTGTCCGTCACCGCCGTCACGGGTCAGCTGGGCATCACCGTGTCCGCGGCGCAGACCGTCACGCTGGATGCTGACGCAGAGGTTCTGTACAAGCAGAATGACGCGGGTTCCTTCAAGGTGTTCCGTCTGCCCGTAAAGGCAGGGGAAACGCTTGTTTTGTCCTCCGTTGCCGCCGTTTACACCTCACTGGATACCGAGGACCCCAAAGCCGCCGCCCGTGCACTGTGCCTTGGCGAAGCCGCCCGCGGCTTTGATGCCTGCCTTGCCGCGCACACCACCGCGTGGGAAAAGGTGCATGCCCTTTCCACCATCGAAGCGGAAGGGGATGAGGCCGCCGTGCAGGGGCTCCACGCCAGTCAGTATCATCTGAACAGCATCGCCCCGCGCCATGCGGACAGCATGTCCATCCCCGCCCGCGGACTGTCGGGACAGACCTACAAGGGCGCCATCTTCTGGGATTCGGAAATCTTCTTTTTCCCCATGTTTGTGCACACACAGCCCGAAGTCGCCCGCGCGCTGCTGCGTTACCGCATCGAAACGCTGCCCGGTGCCCTCAAGAAGGCCAAAGGCTACGAGTACCGCGGCGCCTTCTATGCCTGGGAAAGTCAGGAGGGCGGCGAAGAGGGCTGCACCGATTTCAACGTGGTGGATGTGTTCACCCACCGCCCGGTGCGCACCTATTTCCGGGATAAGCAGATCCACATCAGCGCCGACATCGCCTACGCGCTGCGCAGCTATTATGAGATCACCGGCGACCGCTCCCTTCTGCAGGAGGGCGGTGCCGCCGTCATCCTTGAGTGCGCGCGCTTCTATATCAGCCGCGCTCAGCTGCGGGCAGACAAAACCGAGGTCGACTATCCCGATGTCATCGGTCCCGATGAATATCACGAGCGCGTCACCAACAATGCCTTTACCAACCGCATGATCCGCCACTGCATGGAAAGCGCCCTGCAGCTGGAAGACATCTTTGCCGATCAGCCCGACGAATTTGCCGCGCTGCTTCAAAGCCTCGATTACGCCGAGGACTGGCAGCGCCTCAAAAACCTCTGTCCGCGCATCCG
>JAKSQG010000033.1 GCA_024404275.1 Clostridia bacterium
GGTTGTGAACCATACTTCAGCGCTTTTGGAGCTTATGTGTTTTTTTGCTCGGAAAGAAATAATATTTTGCGTTACTCTTGCAGCACGAATGAGTGTGTTTGTATCTATCGGGTGTCATATACTGATCAATTACTGTCATATGATCTCTACAATGATCAATTGTTAGTCGTTCTCAATTCCTCATCCACCGCGGAACACAAGGGCTTTGATACTGTTTCAATTAATGGCAAAATAATCGGATCCGCACGTTATAATAACAGTATAGATCGATGGGGCAGTTCAATAAGCGGAAAATGGTTAGACAAAGATCATGTATTTCTTATGCATGCGTCCAGTTTCAACACACCGTATGATGTTATCCAGATGTTACCGTCCAACACGAGAGGCACCATTGATACGGATGCTTTTGTCACAAAGAAAGAGAAGACAGCAAAAGGTCTCTATGAGCTCTATATGTCACCCAATCGCAGCTTTTTTGCCTTTGTATGGATGGATGCAATGAGTTTTGGTCGTTATTGTATAGAAATCTGTGAATCAAAAAGCCTAAAGACAATGAGCGAGTACCAGGTTGACTTTTTCAAGAGCCTTGCTTTTTCTGATGATGAGAAGCAAATGTTTGTTTTTTCTGATGAATATATCAAAATCGAATTGTCGCGGTAAATGACCTTTTCTTCTTCAACTGCAAAACAATGAATTCGGATACAGCAGATTCATACGGTGATTTTGGATATAACAAGAGTCATCCAATCAAATTGTGTTTACTCACATTCTTCGCAGATGCTCTTTGAAAAAAGACGGGGAACCTTTTCTCCCCGTCTTTTGATTAGAGCGAATTGCTTTTTATATGCCATCTGTCAGGGTGATATATTTGGGTAGGACATAGCCGCGGCGGCCGCGGGCCTCGATCAGATACCAGCCGTTCTGTTCGCCGAAAATGAGGACATCGGTGCCGGTATCCCACTCGCCCACTTTGGCGCTGGATTTATCGGGAGCGCAGCGGACGGAGATGGCAGTGCTGCCGTTGGTTTTGCCGTTGTAGCTGAGCTTGGCCGTGTGCTCGGGCTCGGTGCCGGGGGTGACAAAGCGAAGGCTGGAGGTGAGCACATAACCCGTATTGCCGTCGTATACGACTTTGCAGAACTTGCTGCCATACTCCAACACCTGCACCAAATATCCCGCCTTGCAGTGACGGGTCAGATAGGCGGAGGTGGAGGCAGAGCGGCGCAGGGCAGCGGAGCCCTCCTTGGGCGTGTAGATGACGCCAATCTGTTTATCTTTGGGGACGGTGCTGCCGGCAAAGAAGTCTTCGGTGGAAATCTCCATGGAACGGCCGCTCAAGGTGACTTTGGAGGTGAGGGTGCCCAGCTGCTTGAGGGTATACTGGACGGGTTTGCTGCTGCTTGCCGCTTTGGCGAAGGAGGCGGTCTTTGAAGAGGAGGAGTTGCCGGGAACGGCGGTGCTATCGTTGCTTCCATTCAGAGGAAGAACAGGGGCGTTTTGTGCCGAATAGATGGAAGCGTCTGACACGTTTTGCCCGGAGACAATCGGAGAGGGGACGGTTTCTTCAAGCGCTTCGGAGCCCGAATAACCGTCGTAGAAGGTCAGTTTTCCGGTCTGCGCGTAACCGACCTTGCCGTTGTAGCTGACTTTGCACCAGCTTTCACCGCGGGAGACGATGTAGAAGTTTTCGGAGTCATAGATCTTTTTGACAGCGATGACTGCGGAAGAGGTGCTGGGCTGCTTGTAGATGTTCATGGTGTCGCTGCGGTTGGTCGGCTCGAAATCACCAGAGACGGAGGTCCATGGATCACCGTCATACACGATCACATAGTTGTCCATGGTTTCATTTGTCCCTTCAGCCTGCATCAGGATGGAGGCACGACCGGGGCTGCGCAGGGTGACCATACCGTTGGAATCGACCGTGGCGACGCTTGGATTGTTGGAAGAGTAGACGACCTTTTGTTCGACTCCGTCGATGGTGCAGGTGTGTTTGAAACTGATTTTCTGTCCGACGGCGAGGACATTGCCGTGCTGTGCGATCCAGCTGAGCATCTGTGAACTGTTGGCGGATTTTTCCCACTTCCAGTTGACGGTGGGGTCTTTCTTTGTGACGGTGACATGGATGGTGGTGTTGTAGGTGGTATCGGCGTCGGTGTCATATTCGACCATGTAAACCGTATAATTGCCGGTGTGGTCAAAGCTCAGGGTACCGCTGAATGTGGACCAGATGCCTTTATTCATGTCCTTGGTGATGGAAACGATTTCGGTGTTGGGTTGGCGTTCCGCGGTGCAGCCCCGGTCGACCCGGCAGGTCAGATACTGATCGGGACGCTGAATGATGGTATCGGCCAACACACAGGAGGTCATGCTCATCAGGAGACAAAGGACAATGCATGCGATTTTTTTCATACTGTTCTTCCTTTCTCGTGTCGGGAATATCGGCGTCAGGGAGAAAAAAACGGCTGGCACAATGCAGCACACAACTATAAAACGTTTCAGAAACATAATTTGTTGCATGAATTTTATAAAAAAATTAAGGAAATATTTCAGAACGTTACAAAACGAAGATAATACGAACTTTATCGAATGAGAAACAAAAAAAGAACGTTCTTTTATGTTGACATCAATCGGCGTAAGTGTTATATTAATACTCGCAAAAGGTCATGACGAAGAGGGCCTGAGCCGATGTCTTCAGAGAGCCTGCGGATGGTGCAAGCAGGCGGCGGATGCTCATAGTGCCTATCACTTCCGAACCGGAGATCCGAAAGAAAACCGTAGGCGTCTCCCGTGAGCCCGCGTTAAGGGATAGGATTTATCAGAATCTGAAGTGGCAGTGAAAGCTGCAATTTGAGTGGTACCGCGGGTATGTGATTATCAGCCCGTCTCAAGCAACAACTTGAGACGGGCTGTTTTTCAGCCCAAAAATGAAAAGGAGAAAAGAAATGTCCAACGAAGCCGCCTCCTCCCAGCTGCTGGATGTCGCTCTGCGCATCCGGGAAATGCGCGAGATCATCGGCTACAGCACCGCTACGATGGCGAAGCTGACCGATGTGGATGAAAAGACCTATGTTGCTTATGAAAGCGGCAAGGCTGACTTGCCCTTCACCTTTATGCATAAGTGCGCACTGGCCTTCGGCGTGGAAATCACCGAACTGCTGGAAGGCAGCAGCGCCAAGTTGACCGGCTACACCGTGACCCGTGCCGGCAAGGGCCCTGTGACTGCCAAAGAAGAGGGCATCACCATTCAGAACATGGCTGCCATGTTCCAAAACAAACTGGCGACTCCCTATTGGTGCACCTATACCTATGATGCCGACCTGATTGGCAAGCCCATCCACACCACAACCCATGCCGGTCAGGAATTTGACCTGGTGGTCAGCGGCAGCCTGCGCATCCGCATCGGCCAGCATGAAGAAGTGCTGCATGCAGGCGACTCCGTATTTTATAAGAGCTCCACGCCCCACGGCATGATCGCCGTCGATGGCACCGACTGCACCTTTGTTGCCGTCATCATGGCCAGCAGCGAACGCGAGCAGGTGACCGCCATCAAGCCCACCATCGTTGAGCATACCGACGAAGCCACCGTGTGCCGCGAGTTTATCGAGGTACAGGAGGATGAGCAGGGCAGAATGGAGGATATCTCCTTCAAGAACGCCGAACGCTTCAACTTTGCCTTTGATATCGTGGACGGCATTGCCCGCAAGGATCCTGACAAGCTGGCCATGGTGCATGTGGCCAATGATATGACGGAGCGCCGCTTCACCTTCAAGGATATGAAGGACGCTTCCTCCCAGACGGCCAACTATTTCACCTCTCTGGGCATCAAGCGCGGCGACCGCGTGATGCTGGTGCTCAAGCGCCACTATCAGTTCTGGTTTGCCATTCTGGCCCTGCACAAGATCGGCGCCATCGCCATCCCGGCGACCAACCAGCTGGTGGAGCATGACTTCTCCTACCGCTTTACCGCCGGCGGCGTATCCGCCATCGTCTGCACCTCGGACGGCGATACCGCTCATCAGGTCGAACTGGGCGAAAAGTCCAGCGGTCTGAATGTGAAAAAGATCATTGTCGGCGGTCAGAGAGAGGGTTGGTACGACTTTGACGCTTCCTACGCGCTGTTCTCCCGCCGCTTTGTGCGTACGGCGGATGCTCCCGCAGGTGACGATCCCATGCTGATGTTCTTCACCAGCGGCACCACCGGCTATCCCAAGATCGCGACTCACAGCTACAAGTACGCGCTGGGTCACTATGTGACGGCCAAGTACTGGCATCTGGTCGAAAGAAACGGTCTGCACTTTACCATCAGCGAGACCGGCTGGGGCAAGGCGCTGTGGGGCAAGCTGTATGGACAATGGCTGTGCGAGGGTGCGGTGTTTGTCTATGACTTCGACCGCTTCAACGCCGAAAAGATCCTGCCGATGTTCAAAAAGTTCAACATTACCACCTTCTGCGCGCCGCCCACCATGTACCGCATGCTGATCAAGGAAGACTTGTCCAAATACGATCTGTCCTCCATCCATCATGCCACCACCGCCGGCGAGGCGCTGAACCCCGAAGTGTTCTATCAGTTTGAAAAGGCCACCGGTCTGCAGATCGCCGAGGGCTTCGGTCAGACCGAGACGACGCTGTCCATCGGCAACCTGATGGGCCGCTCCATCAAGCCCGGTTCCATGGGCCGCCCGATCCCCGGCTACGGCGTGACGCTGATCGACAGCGACGGTAACCCTGTGGACGACGGTGTCAACGGCGAGATCGTTATCAAGGCCGACCGCCATGCCGAAAGCAAGCGCTGCGGTCTGTTCCTGGGCTACTACGGCAACGATGAGAAGACCGACGAGGTGTGGCATGACGGCTACTATCACACCGGCGACGTAGCCTGGCGTGATGAGGACGGCTTCTACTGGTACGTGGGCCGTGCGGACGACGTTATCAAGTCCTCCGGCTACCGCATCGGACCGTTCGAGATCGAAAACGTCATCATGGAGCTGCCCTACGTGCTGGAGTGCGGTGTTTCCGCCGCGCCCGATCCCATCCGCGGTCAGGTGGTCAAGGCCAGCATCGTGCTGGTGAAGGGCACCGAAGGCACCGAGGAACTCAAGAAGGAGATTCAGGACTACGTCAAGTCGCATACGGCGCCGTACAAGTATCCCCGTATCATCGTCTTCCGCGACGAGCTGCCCAAGACGATCAGCGGCAAGATCATGCACAACAAGCTGTAAGCAGAACAATAAAAAAACTTGACTTTGAACCGTCGATTTGTTATCATTCCGTGTAACCCGAAAAGCGATGACGGAGAGGATCCGAGACAGATCGCGCGCAGAGAGCCGGCAGGTGGTGAAAGACCGGACGCGATGCCAAAGGATTTGTAGCTCCCGAGCCGGAGAGAAGAAAGCACAGGCAAGTAGACCTCTCCCGTGAAGCCGCGTGAGTGCCGAGGGTTTGACAGAACCCAGGAGTGGTGTATGCCGTAAGGCATGCGCAATTTGAGTGGTACCGCGGGATGATGATTCAACCCGTCTCAAAGATCAGCTTTGGGACGGGTTTTTCTGTTCCAGAAGGAGTATTGATGGAAAAAACGATGACGAGCCTGACCCTGACCATTCAGGAGATGGCCAAACGAATCAGGGAGCTGCGCATCATTGAGGGGCTGAGCCCCAACGAGATGGCGACCCGACTGGGCATTGAGACCAGCGAATATCTGGCCTGCGAATCGGGCGAGAGCGACCTGAACTTTGCATTTTTGTATCGCTGTGCCATGATCTTCGGCGTGGACGTGACGGACCTGATCCAGGGTTCCAGCCCCACGCTGACCAGCTATACCATGACCCGCGCCGGCGAAGGTCAGCCCATTGAAAAGGCACACGGCATCAACTACTACAGTATGGCTTTTTCCTATAAGAACCGTATTGCAGAGCCGCTGTACTGCCGCATGGCCTACGATGAGCAGGCGGAGCACCGCGAGATTCCGCTGACCACGCATGACGGTCAGGAGTTTGATCTGGTATTGTCGGGCAAGCTCAAGGTGCAGGTGGGCACCCATCTGGAGGTGCTGGGACCGGGCGATACGATCTATTACGATTCTTCCACGCCGCATGGTATGGTGGCTGCGGGGGGAGAGGACTGCGAGTTCTACGCCATCCCCATGAACCCGGCGGATTACATGAAGCATGCCGCGCAGAAGGGTGAGGCGGTGCAGCAGTCCAGACCCGCCGTTGATACCAGCCGCCGCGTGTATCAGAACTTTATCACACCGGTGGAAAATGAGGACGGATCGCTCAAGAGCCTGTCTTATCAGAACACCGAAAAGTTCAATTTTGCCTTTGACGTGGTGGATGCCATTGCCGAGAAGGAACCCGACAAGCTGGCTTTCCTGCATGTGAGCGAGGACGGCACGCCGCGGCGCTTTACCTTCAGCGACGTGAAGAAGAATTCCAATCGTGCGGCGAACTATTTCCGCTCGCTGGGCATCAAGCGCGGCGATAAGGTGATGCTGATCCTGCGCCGCCATTACCAGTTCTGGTTTATCATCAATGCCCTGCACAAGATCGGTGCGGTGACCATTCTGGCGCCCGACCAGCTGCTGTGCAAGGACATTGCCTACCGCTTCGAGGCTGCCGGTGTGGCTGCCATTCTGTGCACCAGCCACGGTCATGTAGCCGAGGAAGCGGAAAAAGCCGCTGCCGAATACGGCAAGCTGAGCCGCATGATCATGGTGAACGGCACTCGTGAAGGCTGGCAGAGCTTTGATGAGGAATACAAGGTATTCTCCAGTCATTATGAGCGCACGCCCGACGCCCCCTGCGGCAATGACGACATGCTGATGTTCTTTACCAGCGGTACCAGCGGCTATCCCAAGATGGCGCTGCATAGCTACACCTATCCGCTGGGTCACTTTGTGACGGCCAAGTACTGGCATCAGGTCGATCCCGATGGCCTGCACCTGTCCATTTCCGATACCGGCTGGGCCAAGTCCATGTGGGGCAAGCTGTACGGACAATGGCTGTGCGAAGCGCCGCTGTTCATCTACGACTTCGACCGCTTCCATGCCGATGACATCCTGCCGATGTTTGCCAAGTACGGCATCACCACCTTCTGCGCGCCGCCTACCATGCTGCGCCTGATGATCCGCGAGGATATCAGCAAGTATGATTTGAGCTCCGTCAAGCATATGACGACGGCCGGCGAGGCGCTGAACCCCGAGGTGTTCCGCCGCTTCAAGGAGGCCACGGGCCTTTCCATCATGGAGGGCTTCGGTCAGACCGAGGGCACAGTACTGGTAGCCAATACCGTGGGCATGAGCCCGCGTCTGGGCTCCATGGGCAAGCCGGTGGCCAGCTACGATATCGACATCTATGAGCCCGCTGGCAACATCTGTGCGGTCGGTGTGCCGGGTGAGATCTGCATCAATGTGAAGAATGGCCGTCCCTGCGGTCTGGTGCGCGAGTATTACCGCAACCCTGAAAAGACCGAGGAGGTCTTCCGCGACGGTCTGTACCACACCGGTGACGTGGCGTACAAGGATGAGGACGGCTACTTCTGGTATGTGAGCCGCATCGATGACGTCATCAAGTCCTCCGGCTACCGCATCGGACCGTTCGAGATCGAAAACGTGATCATGGAACTGCCCTATGTGCTGGAGTGCGGTGTTTCCGCTGCGCCCGATCCCATCCGCGGACAGATCGTCAAAGCCAGCATCGTGCTGGTGAAGGGTACCGAAGGCACGGAAGAGCTGAAGAAGGAGATCCAGGAGTACGTCAAGTCGCATACGGCGCCGTACAAGTATCCCCGTCTGGTGGTCTTCCGCGACAGCCTGCCCAAGACGGTCTCCGGAAAAATCCAGCGCAACAAGCTGTAAGGTACGATGATGAACGCAAAGCGTCTGACTCTGTTTGCCGGCCATTACGGCAGCGGCAAGACCAATATCGCATTGAACTATGCCCGTGCCCTGCATGAAACGGGGCATACGGTGACGATCGCCGATCTGGACATCGTCAATCCCTACTTTCGCACCAAGGACAGCGAGGAAGCGCTGCGGAAAGAGGGGATTGAGCTGATCTGCTCCGAGTATGCCAACTCCAACCTGGATGTGCCCGCCATGCCCAAGGAGATCTACGGTCTGATCGAAGGCCGTGACCGCATGGGCGTGCTGGATATCGGCGGTGATGACCGCGGCGCGCTGGCACTGGGCCGCTATGTGCCCGAAATTCTGAAGGAAAATGACTACGATATGCGGTTTGTCGTATCCTTTACGCGTCCGCTGACCCGCACGGCACAGGAAGCTGTGGAAGTGATGGGGGAGATCCTGGAGGCCTGCAAGCTGCCCTTTACCGGCATCGTCAACAACACCAACCTCGGCCCCGATACGACGGCGGAGGATGTGCTGCGAAGCGTCAAAAAGGCAAAGGAACTGTCCGAATTGACCGGTCTTCCCGTGCGCATGACGTGCGCCGAAAAATCGCTGTGCCCGCAGCTAAAGGGCATTGAAAATCTGTTTCCGTTGTCCATCCAAAGACTTTACTATATGATGAATTCGGAGGTACCAAATGGCTAAGCTTACATTCAAAGAGGAACTGTGCAAGGGCTGCGGTCTGTGCGTGAACGCCTGTCCGAAGGGCATCCTGGCGCTTTCCAAGACCAAGCTGAATCAGAAGGGCCATTCCCCGGTTGAACTGACCCAGCCCGAAGAGTGCATCGGCTGCGCATCCTGCGCCATCATGTGCCCGGACTGCGTGATCAAGGTGGAACGCTGAGAAAGGAGCAGAATATGCAGGAAAAAGTACTGATGAAAGGCAATGAAGCCATTGCCGAAGCCGCCATTCTGGCCGGCTGCCGCCACTATTTCGGCTATCCCATCACGCCTCAGACAGAGGTGGCTGCTTACATGGCCAAGAAGATGCCCAAAATCGGCGGCACCTTTTTGCAGGCGGAAAGCGAAATCGCCGCCATCAACATGGTGTACGGCGTGGCCTCCACTGGCAAGCTTTCCATGACCTCCTCCTCCAGCCCCGGAATTTCGCTCAAGTGCGAGGGCATTTCTTACTTGGCGGGTGCTGACCTGCCGGCCCTCATTGTCAACGTACAGCGCGGCGGCCCCGGTCTGGGCGGCATTCAGCCTTCCCAGTCCGACTATTTCCTGGCGACCCGCGGCCCCGGTCATGGTGACTTCCATGTGCTGGTATTGGCTCCGGCCTCCGTACAGGAGATGGCAGACCTGACCGGCCTCGCCTTCAAGCTGGCCCGCAAGTACCGCATGCCCGCCATGCTGCTGGCGGATGGTACCATGGGTCAGATGATGGAGCCCGTGTGCCTGCCCGATCCCGCTGAAGCGGAGGAGAAGGCGCCCGACTGGGCTGCTGTCGGTACCGGCTGCGCCCGTGTGCACAACATCATCAACTCTCTGGAACTGTCTCCCGCCGTGCTGGAGCAGAAGAACATTGAGCGCTATGAGCGCTATGCCATTGCCGAGAAGGAAGAGCCCCGCTGGGAAGAATTCATGATGGAAGACGCCGAGATCTGCGTGGTCTCCTACGGCATCACCGCCCGCGTCAGCCGCAACGCCATTGTTGAAGCCCGCAAGAAGGGCATCAAGGTGGGCATGATCCGTCCCATCACGCTGTGGCCCTTCCCCAAGGCACCCCTGCTGAAGGCTGCGGATCAGGTCAAGTCCTTCTTGTGCGTGGAGCTCAACATGGGTCAGATGACCGAGGATGTTGAGCTGGCCATCCGCTGCAAGAAGCCCGTTGGGCTGTGCAGCCGTGTTGGCGGCATGATCCCCACGCCTGCCGAGGTGCTGGCCAAGATCGAAAAAGCGAATGAAGAAGGAGGCTGAAGGACATGACGACTGTTTTTGATAAGCCGAAGTCCCTGACGGATGCCGTATTCCATTACTGCCCCGGCTGTACGCACGGCATCGTGCATCGTCTGGTGGCCGAAACCATTGACGAGCTGGGCATTGAGGGCAAGACCATCGGTATCGCCCCGGTCGGCTGCTCCGTGCTGGCCTACAATTATTTTGCCTGTGACATGATCGAAGCTTCCCACGGCCGCGCTCCCGCGGTGGCGACCGGCGTCAAGCGTGCGATGCCCGACAACATCGTCTTCACCTATCAGGGCGATGGCGACCTGGCTTCCATCGGTCTGTGCGAGACCGTCAGCACTGCTGCCCGCGGTGAGAATGTGACCGTCATCTTCATCAACAACGCCATTTACGGCATGACCGGCGGTCAGATGGCGCCTACCTCCCTGCTTGGTCAGGTGACGCAGACCTCTCCCTACGGCCGTGACCCCAAGACCCAGGGCTATCCCATCAAGATCTGTGAGCTGCTGGCGACCCTGGATGCGCCCGCCTACCTGGCCCGCGTGACCGTCAACAACGTCAAAAACGTGCGCAACGCCAAGAAGGCGATCAAGAAGGCCTTCCAGAACCAGATCGAAGGCAAGGGCTTCTCTCTGGTAGAGGTCGTTTCCTCCTGCCCGACCAACTGGGGCATGACACCTCAGAAGGCGCTGGAGTGGATCGATGAAAAGATGCTGCCCCAGTATCCTCTGGGCGTGTACCGTGATAAAGGAGAAGAATAATGGCAAACTATGAAATGATCATCGCCGGCTTCGGCGGTCAGGGTCTGCTTTTCTCCGGAAAGGTGCTGGCGTATGCCGGTCTGCTCGAAAACCGTGAGCTGAGCTGGCTGCCCTCCTACGGCCCCGAAATGCGCGGCGGCACCGCCAACTGCAACGTGATCCTCAGCGATACGCCTGTCGGCAGCCCCATCGTTCAGCAGCCCAATGTGCTGATGGTGATGAACACGCCTTCTTTGGACAAGTACGAGAATGACGTGGTGCCGGGCGGCAAGATCTTTATCGATTCCTCCCTCATCAGCCGCAAGGTGGTCAGAGAGGACGTGGAAGCCTATTACATCCCCGCCACCAAGATGGCGCAGGATATGGGCGTGCCCACGCTGGCAAACATGATCCTGCTGGGCGCTATCATTGCCAACACTGGATGCGTGCAGCCCGATACCATCGCCGCTGCGCTGCACAAGGTCATTCCCGCCCGCAAGGCCGATCTGTTTGATGTCAATATGCAGGCAATCGAAGCCGGCAAGGCTTTTGTTTCCTGATTGAATTGAAGGAGTGATAAAAATGGAAATCAAGGTCACTTTGACCACCGCCCCCAAGGCGAAGCCGCAGGATGAGACCCAGCTGGGTTTCGGCCGTCTGTTCACCGATCATATGTTCCTGATGGATTACTATGCCGGTCAGGGCTGGGTGGACCCCCGCATCGTTCCCTACGGCGCTTTCCAGATGGATCCCGCCGCGATGGTGCTGCATTACGGCCAGGCCATTTTTGAGGGCATGAAGTGCTATCGCCGCGCTGACGGCGGCCTGCAGCTGTTCCGTCCCACCGCCAACTTTGCCCGCATGAGCAACTCTGCCGAGCGTATGTGCATGCCCCGTCTGGACGAGGAAGCCGCTTTTGAAGGCCTCAAGAAGCTGCTGGAAGTGGAGCAGGAGTGGGTTCCCCACAATGTGGGCACCAGCCTGTACATCCGTCCGACCATGATCGCCATGGATGCCCAGCTGGGCGTGCACGCTGCCAAGCACTACCTGTTCTACATCATCCTCTCTCCTGTCGGTTCCTACTACAAGGATGGTCTGAAGCCCGTCAACATCTATGTTGAAGACAAGTACGTCCGTGCCGTGCGCGGCGGTACCGGCTTCACCAAGTGCGCCGGCAACTATGCTGCCTCCATTCTGGCGGGCGACATTGCCGAAAAGAAGGGCTACAGCCAGGTGCTGTGGCTGGACGGCGTGGAGCAGAAGTACGTTGAAGAAGTGGGCGCCATGAACATGATGTTCGCCTACGGCAACAAGATCGTCACCCCCATGCTCAACGGCTCCATCCTGCCCGGCATTACCCGTGACTCCATCCTCACCATCGCCCGTCAGATGGGCTATGAAGTGGTGGAAGATCGCCTGGCCATCGCCGACATCTTTGCCGATGCCAAATCCGGCAAGCTGACCGAAGCCTTCGGTACCGGCACCGCCGCCGTCATCTCTCCTGTCGGCAAGCTGGCGATGAACGACGAAGTGCTCACCGTGGGCGACGGCAACATCGGCACCATTTCCCAGAAGCTCTACGATACCCTGACCGGTATTCAGTGGGGCACCATCGAGGATAAGAACGGCTGGATCGTCAAGCTGAGCTGATCAGACGCCCGATTATATCAAAAATCAAAGACCATGCACATGGCCGTATATGGCCTTGCATGGTCTTTTTGTGGTTTGACAAATGCCGGCGGCGGGTGTACGATAGCGGCAAAAGGGGGAGAGGATCATGAATGAAAAGAATCGGCCGCTGATCGCCGCGCACCGCGGCACATGCGGCGGCAACATTCCCTGCAACACCATTGAGGCTTTTGATATCGCGCTGAAGCAGGGAGCGGAAATCATCGAGCTTGACCTGAGCCGCAGCTCGGACGGAAAGTTTTTTGTATTCCATCCCGGTATGGAGCGCATCACGCTCTATTCTCCGCTGGAGATCCGTCAGATGACGGCGGCGCAGACAGAATTGCTGCATCCCGTCAATCCCGACAGCACCATTACGGACTATAAGGTCAGCTATTTTGATGATGTGCTGGAGCATCTGAAGGGGCGCTGCCTTATCAATGTGGATAAATTCTTCTATTGGCCGGAGGAAGCGGCGGCAGTTATCCGCCGTCACGGCATGCAGGATCAGGTCATCGTCAAAACCTATGACAATGAGGACGCCTTCACACGGGTGGAGCAGACGGCGCCTGATATGCCGTACATGGTCATTACCCGTAAGGATACCTTCAGCGAGGAGCTCAAA
>JAKSQG010000034.1 GCA_024404275.1 Clostridia bacterium
TCCATCTTTTCGATGCGTTTGAAATCCTGCATCGTCAGAAGGTAAGAGATGTATTCGGTATCGGCATTGATGACTGCCAGATTGGCCATAAAGGCTACGGAATCCGTTCTGACCGTGCAGCCGTACACATTCTTCTTTTCACGCATGGCCGCGTTGATCGGATGCTCGGCGGCTGCCAGATCAAGCAGGTCAGCGATATTCTTGCTTTGCAGTGCCTTCACTGACAGCGAAAACTGCTTTTCCGCCATGTAGTTGGCATAGCGGATGTGCCCGTTTGCTTCCAGCTGAAGCACCACATCCATCGAATAATCCAGGTATGCGGAAAACTCCTCTGCCCGGCGTTTTTCGATCTCAATGGCATACAGAATATGCTTTGCCGCAGAAATCGCCGTATCGATCGTATCACGCGTAGAACTGAGGAATACTCCGGCTACGTGCAATCGTGCAGCGGCCTCCATGGCGATCTCACCGCCGATGATCACCTCTGCCCCCTCCGCGCAAGCTTTTTTCACAGCTTCGGGAATTTCCCGGCTGTAAGATACATAGCCAACCGTCAAATCGATGCCGATGATATCAGCCAATGTATCCGTCTCGCTGAACATGTTGTGGAAACCGATCAGCGCCACCTTGGGTCTGTCTTTTCCGGAGATCCTTCGAGCTTCTTTGAACAGCACCGCAAGGTTCTGACCGGAAAGAACGATCTCCACCAGCGGAATATCCATGTTCTGGCGGAGTGCCTCTGCCTGAGAGCCGCGGGCAATGGCCACAAGCGCACCGTTCTGTCTTTCCGCCCGCGCAATGTCCAATACATGTGCGCTGGATGTCAGCCGTACGGTAGCGTCGATGCCGCGTGCCGCGACAACAGATTCCGCCTGAAGCAGCATATCATGTGTCGGAACACAGACCAGCAGTTTTGCCATGCCCACTCCCTCCTTTGGTAATTCGTTTTGCAAACAATGGGAACGAGTCCCGTAAAAACCCGTTCCCATTGTCATTCAATGTATGATTAGCCGCGGGTAATTTCGGTGTTGGCCATCTTCTCGTACACCTTGGCAATGGCGCTGTGATCATCGGCGCCGCAGCCATCGGCATGCAGGATCTTCATCATCTCAAACACCTGGTTGGTCAGCGGGATGGGAGAGTCGCAGGTCTTGGCGGCGTCCATCACGTTGTTCAGGTCCTTGATGTGCAGGTCAATACGGAAACCGGGCTTGAAGTTGCGGTCCATGATCATGGGAGCCTTGGCGTCCATAACGGTGGAACCGGCCAGACCGCCGCGGATGGCCTGATAGATCAGCTCGGGATCCACACCGGCCTTCTTGCCCAGCATCAGGGCTTCGGAAACAGCGGCGATGTTGACAGCGACCACGATCTGGTTGCACAGCTTGGTCACGTTGCCGGCGCCGATGTTGCCGCAGTACACAACGCTGGAGCCCATGGCCTTCAGCACGTCAGCATACTTGTCGAAAACTTCCTTCTTGCCGCCAACCATGAAAGCCAGGGTGCCGTCAACAGCCTTGGGCTGACCGCCGGACACGGGAGCATCCAGCATCTCGATGCCGTACTCAGCCAGCTTGGCAGCGATTTCGCGGGAAGCATCGGGGTTGATGGAAGAGCAGTCGATGAACACGGCGTCCTTGGGCATCTTCTCAGCCAGCTTGTCATTCTCCAGCATAACGGACTTGACATGGGGGCTGTTGGGCAGCATGGTCATGACGACATCCACGCCCTCGGCAGTCTCGGCAGAAGAAGCGCACACGGTGGCGCCGGCAGCAGCCATTTCTTCCAGAACGGCGGTATTGCGGTCAAAAACGCGCAGCGCATGGCCGGCCTTCAGCAGGTTCATTGCCATGGGCTTGCCCATGATTCCCAGACCGATAAAAGCGATTTTCATTGTTGTATCCTCCTTGTAATGTAGGTCAAATAATTTGGATAAGCCAGGTAATCACGGGAACCGTGACTACACTGAGCAGGGTCGATACACTTACGCACGCCGAGGCAAAGACATAATCTCCGCCGTAGCGTTCCGCCATTGCAGCCGTATTGGAAGCAACCGGCATGGCCAGCAGGATGACACAAATGTTCATCGTCAGCTGATCCACCTGCATCAGCTTCAATACGAACGCAACCAGCATCGGAAAAGCAATCAAACGCAGGAAGCTTGTCAGCAGCACAGAAGGCTCCAGCAGCATCCTGAAGTCCATGCTGGCCAGCGTAGCGCCGATCAGAATCATGGACAGCGGACCCGTCATGGCTCCCAGTTTATTGATAGCCGTTCCAAAGGGAGCGGGAATGATCCAACCGGTCGCCATCAGGACGGCGCCGATATAAATCATCACCACCATGGGGTTGAGCAGCACGTTTTTGACCCAGCCGCCCTTTTGCGGTTTCACAAAGAAACCAAGGCCGACCGTCCACTGCAGAATGCGGGGAGGGATCAGATACATGTTGCCCAGAAATACACCGGCTTCCGGAAATACCAGTTCCAGAATGGGCAATCCTGCGTTGCCGGCATTGGAGAACATGCTGGAGTACATCAGTACCTTGCGTTTGCCCTCCGGTTGCTTTCTCCACAGAAATGCACCAATCAGCCAGGTGAACAGACAACCAAACAAAGCAATTGCCATCACCGCTACCGACGCAGCCAGCTGTTCCCTTGCCGTGCCTTTGTTAAAGGCATTCAGCACCATCATAGGCATGGCCACATCCATCAGCAGTCGAACAAGTACCTGTCGGTTATCATCCCGGATGATCTTCAGTTTGGCAATGATGAACCCGCATATCATATACAGGAACATCAGTGCCTGCGTATCGATCATCCGGCTGATGATATCGGTCACAGCAGACCCATCTCCGTCAGGGTGCCGCGCAGCTTGGCACGCTGCTCATCAGACAGGGGCTGAATGGGCTTGACGCAGTCGCCGCAGTCATGGCCGATCATCTTCAGGGCTTCCTTCAGCACGACGGGGAAGGTGCCCATGTTGGTGGCAATGCGCAGGGCAGAGAAGCGGAACTGAGCATCCAGAGCGGCCTTGTAATCACCCTTGACGAAGTTCTCGTAGATATCCACGGCAATGCGGGGCGCCACGTTGGCGCAGCTGGCGATGGCACCGGAAGCGCCATAGTGCAGGCCGGCCAGGATCAGGGTATCACGGCCCATCATGACGTGGAACTTCTTGTCCAGGCCGCGGGTCAGGCGCAGATACTCTTCGCTGTTGGTCATATCGCCGGTGGAGTCCTTCACACCGATGATGTTTTCCACTTCAGCCAGCTTGGCCACGGTGGCGGGCTCAACCGTCACGTTGGTCTTGGGCTTGTTGTTGTAGATGATGATGGGCAGGCTGGTCTCGGAGGCCACGCCGCGATAGTACTCCGCCACTTCGTACTGGGTCTGGCTGACAAACATGGGGGTCAGCACGCTCAGGGCATCAATGCCGCCAACGCTTTCCACAGCCTTGGCAATCTTGGCAGCACCCGCGGTGGTGATGTCGTTGGCGCCGGCATAGATGTCCATGCGGCCCTTCACGGCATCCTTGGTCACTTCCAGAACGTTCTTGTAGAAGCCCAGGTCGAAGGCATAGAACTCACCGGTCGTTCCGAAGGGGAACACACCGTGAATACCGTTATCTGCCAGATAATCAATCAGGCTGCGGTAGGCCTTCTCATCAAACTTACCATCGCTGGTAAGAGGGGTTACGATCGGCACGACAATGCCCTTGGGATTAAAGCTCATCGTTCTCTCTCCTTTTTGCGGCAGCCACGGTGTAGTGAGCTTGCCTCGTAGTTCAGTAGTAATATATCTTCAGGTGCATAAAGCACCGTAAGATCAAATCTTACCATGAGGACATTTCTTTGAAATCCGTCAGAAGATGGTAGCTATGCCCATTCCGGTATAATGTCACTTTTCACGGTGGCATCTTTACACCATCTTTTATTCGTCGGTACGGTCGCCGTCATTTCTGCTGAAGCTGGAATCAATCTCCATCTGCATACGGTATTTGGCCACCGTACGCCGTGAAAGCTTAATTCCCTTGCTTTCAAGCATCTCGGCAATCACCCTGTCGGACACCTTGCCGTTTTCACGGCAGATCTGACGAATGATCTCCTTGGCTCTCGCAGCCGATTCTCCGCCGGAAACCTCCTTCTGGAAGAAGAAGCTGAGCGGATAGGTACCGCGGGAGCAATAGAGATACTTGTTCTGAATCGCACGGTAGAGCGTGCTGACATGCACACCGATTTCTTTGGCAGCGTCATTCACACTCAGCGGCAACAGGTCATAATGCCCAAGGAAGAACGCTCTCTGCTCCCTTACAATGATCCTTGCCACTTTTTCCATCGTCGTCTGTCGGGTCTCAATGGCATAGATCATCTGGGAAGCGTTGTTCATCATGCTGCGGGCGTAATCCTTTTCCTCGCCGGTCAACGTTTCGGAAAAGCGACGGAAGGTTTCATCCATCCTGACAACGGGATAATAATCGTTGTGGAATTGGATAACGATCTGATCACTCTCCCCCGCCTCTACGGAAAATTCCGGCATCACATACCGTACTTCCTCTTCCCGAAGGGAACAAGGCGCAGGAGTCAGCGTTTTGATGGTTTCCACGCAGCGCTTGATGTGCGCGGGCGTTGCTCCTGTTTCCTGCGCGATCAGGCGCAGGTTTCCTTTGCTGATTTCCAGCAAATACAGCCGCACCAGCTCATAGCAGAGCGGGTCGGTATCCTCGCGGGCACGCAGCTGCAGCTCCAGGCATTCTTCCACATCTCGTGCGCCGATGCCCGGCGGTTCCAGGGACTGCACAGCCGCCAGGGCGCGCTTGGCTGTTTCTTTGCTGATGCCCGCTTCCGCGGCGAACTCATCCATTTCCTGAACAAAGTATCCCCGCGGTGTCAGCAGATGAAGCATGCTGACGGCAGCACGCTGGGTAGTCTGATCCAGGCCGCACAGGCGAAGCTGCGCTTCCAGTTCCTTGAGCGTACTGTTTCGATCGGGCTGAACCTCAATGGAGGGCATATCGCCGCCGCGTCCTCCGCGGTAGCGGGTCTTGACTGCCATCACATAGTCCTGCGCCGATTTGGCAGGTGGAATGTACTCGAGTGCGGGGTTTTCCTGAATGGCCTTCTGCATCTCGTTGCTGAGACCATCCAAGTCCAGTGAGAGGAGATGGATCACCGTCTGAAGACTTTGTGACAGCTTTTGCGTTTGCTGTACTTCAAGTCGGTTTTCAGGCATGTGACCATCTCCTTTCACTGGTCAGTCGTTCAATCAGTCAGCAGCCTTGGCAGCAGCTTTCTTGGCCTTCGCCTTCGCACGCATGGGCTTGGTAGCAGCCATCACCAGAACGATGGCGGCAATAGCCAGGAACACAATAGCGATGGGAGACTGCAGGAAAGGCAGGAAGCTGCCCTTGGTGCGGATCATGCCACGGCGATAGTTGGATTCAGCCAGCGGTCCAAGGATGAAGCCCAGAATGAAGGGGGTGCTGGGAATGTCGAACTTCTTGAAGCCGAAGCCCAGAGCACCGAAGATCAGGCAGGCATACACCTGGGTCATATTATTCTTCAGAGCGTAAGCGCCGATGCCGCACAGCACGAAGATGCAGGGCAGCAGGATGTACTTCGGAATGGTCAGCAGCTTGACGAAGATGCGCAGACCGAAGAACTCCATGAACAGCATGATGACAGAGCAGATCAGCATGGCGGCAAAGATGCCGTACACAACCTCAGCCTGGTTCTGGAAGAGCAGCGGTCCAGGGGTGAGGCCATGCAGGGTCAGAGCGCCCAGCAGCATGGCGGTAGTGGTATCGCCGGGGATACCGAGGGTCAGCAGAGGCACCATGGCGCCGCCGATGGTGGCGTTGTTGGCGGTTTCGGAAGCGACCAGACCGTCGATACGGCCGGTACCGAACTCTTCGGGATGCTTATCGCTGTTCTTGGCAACGGTATAAGCCAGAACGTTGGAAGTACCGCCGCCGATGCCGGGCAGGATACCGATACCCATACCGATGATACCGGAGCGGATGCAGTTGACCATCTGGCCCCAGAATTCCTTCATGGTGAAGCCGAAGCCCTTGATACCCTTCATGGAGGGCTGGGCCATCAGCTCGCCGGCGGGCTGACGGCTCTCCTGAGCGGCAGAGATGATCTCGCCGACGGCGAAGAGGCCGATCATGACGGCCAGCATGTCGAAACCGCCCTTCAGGCTGGCCATTTCGAAGGTGAAACGCGGCACGCCTTCGATCGCGTCAGTACCGACGGTGGAGAACATGAAGCCGATGACACCGGACATAACACCCTTGACAACGTTGCCGCTGGACAGCGTGGCAATCATGGTCAGGGAGAAAATGGCGATGGAGAAGAATTCGTACTGACCGAAGTTCAGGGCGACCTTGGCGATTTCAGGGGCAATGAACATCAGCAGCACAGTGGAGAACACGGTGCCGATAAAGCTGAACACAACGCCGACGCCCAGAGCCTTGGCAGCCTGGCCCTTCTTGACGAGGGGATGACCGTCAAAGCAGGTAGCAACAGAGGAGGGAGTGCCGGGGATGTGCAGCAGGATGGCGGAGATCAGACCGCCGGAGATAGCGCCGATGAACAGAGCCATCAGCAGCGTCATGGCGTCGGTGGAAGCCATGGCGTAGGTAACAGGCAGGAACAGAGCGATGGCCATCGTGGCGGAAAGTCCGGGCAGAGCACCGAACACAATACCGACAGCAACGCCGATAAACATCAGGAAGATTCCGGTGGGCGTCAAAACCGTGCCGAAGCCTCCGCCGATCAGTTGCAGAGTGGACATGTGGTTATCTCCTTTCTACCTATCTTATTAGAAGCCAAGCAGGCTCTCGATGATGCCGCGGGGCAGCAGCTGGGTCAGACCGATACGGAATGCCACAAAGACAAACGCGGTGAAGACTACAGCAACGATGGCGAACAGTGCGTAATTTCTCTTTTCCTTGGGAGCCATGACCAGCATCTGCAGGAACAGATAGAGCACGGTGGACAGGCAGAAGCCCAGCTCGGGCAGCGCCATGATGTAGCCGACGATGCAGGCGAAGGTGAGCACAACGGCCATGGTGCCGGCCTTGTCAAAAGCTTCCTTGGGCTGGTTCTTCATCTTCTTCAGCTTCAGAACGCCCTGGATCAGGCACAAAAGACCCAGAACCATCAGCAAGACGCCAAGCAGGGTGGGAATGATGCGGGCGCCCGCATAACCGGCGAAACTCTTGTTGATCTTCAGGATTCTGATCTGCTGGGCAAAGTAGGTATAAACCCCACCGAATGCCAGCATCGCGATGCCAAGGATAATATCCTTGCACTTCTTGAAAGACATACGTTTCCTCCTCCATAATGGATTTTTATATTTTATATATGCGAATATCGTGCCAATCTCGAAACGCGAATAAATAATGAGTACAAAAAAAGAATGGCCTGCCCCTGCCTTCAGAGCAAGGACACATTTCACCATCATGTAAAAGCTTCGTAATTTCTCTGTAATAATTCATCATTTCGTTCATTTTGTTACATTCGATTTCATGTTCCATGATATTTCACATTGAAACGTAATATGATTTCACTATGTAATCCTTTGTGGTATCTGGCTTTGCTTTGCACATCTACAACATAATTGGCACCCCTTTATTTCTCAGCAAAACGCCAAATCTATTTTTTTATTGTCCATCCCGGCAATTTGGCACGGCATTCGCATAGATAAGATATACAAAGGCCTATGGCCTAAAATAAAAGGAGGAAACCTCTATGAAGAAGTTCTTCGCTGCTCTTCTCGTGATGGCCATGCTGCTGTGCAGCGTGTCCGCTCTCGCCGAATGGCCCGAGCGCGCCATCGAACTCATCGTCCCCGCCAACCCCGGTGGAGATACCGACGCCAACGCCCGTGCTCTGGCTGCTGCTCTGAATCAGGAGTATGGCTGGAACGTGATCGTGTCCAACATGAACGGCGGCTCCGGCGCTGTTGCCTTCGAAGACCTGATGAACAACCCCGACCCCGGCTACCGCTTCGTGTTCTATCACTCTGGCGCTTGCACCACTGAGCTGATGGAAGTGTACACCTTCTCCGTGTGCGAAGCCTTCAAGCTGGTCGGCATGCCCATCCTGGACTTCACCAGCGCCTTCCTGATCAACACCAACAACTCCAAGTTCAACGATATCCCCTCTCTGGTGGACTACATGAAGGCTCATCCCGGTGAGGTCACCTTCGCCACCGAGCTGGGCAACTTCACCCACCTGCATGCTCTGGCTTTCCAGGCTGCCGCTGGCGTTGAGTTCGCTATCGAAGACCATGGCACCGCTTCCCAGAAGATCGTTGACCTGCTGGGCGACCGCGTTGACGTGATCGATACCCAGGCTGGTCTGGGCACCATCAAGGACAACATGGCTGCCGGCAACATGATCTGCCTGGCCATCATGGCTCAGGAAGCTCTGGCTGCTGCTCCCGAACTGCACACCTTCACCGAGTACGGCTACGATGTCGTGTTCCCCAAGTTCTTCTACGTTGCCGCTCCCAACGAGTGCGATGACGCCATCGTTGACGCTTTCAACGCCAAGCTGGCCACCGTTATCGCCAACGCCGACCTGAACACCTTCGCCGATGCCGCTTACCTGTCTCTGACCTCCATGTCTCCCGCCGAGACCGAGGCCTACTACACCGAGCAGATGGGCATCTACGAGTCCTACCTGGCCGACTTCCTGGGCGACTAATTTAAGACTCAACCTCAAGGGGTACGGCGCAGTTCGTGCGCCGTACCCCTTCCCTTATCCGCAGGAGGAAAGACCCTGCCTTCCTGTTCTCCCCAATATGCACTCAGCCGGCACGGTGGCATGCTGTAATGCGTATTACCATCATTGATTCGATCTTTATCGGAGGTTGCTTTTATGAAACGTTTTACCGCGCTGCTGCTCAGCCTGCTGCTGCTCTTCTCCTGCATGGTCCCCGCATCCGCCGCCCGTATGATGCAGACTTTCTCCAATGAGTATTTCCAGATTTATCTCCCCGGTGACTGGGTCATTGACCTTTCCAGCGTCGCCGATTATTACGGCAAGCTGGACCTCGGCTTTGCCTATTCCGGGGATAAGACCATGCTTCTGGAGGCCTATCTGAATTTTTACAGTGAATGGGCGCAGGATTCCCTGTGGATCAACGATGCCTCCTTCGAGGACTATCTGATCGTCCTGATGGATGATTTCAAGAATGAATCCCCCGAAATGATCTCCAAGTTCTACGCCGGCAAATACCCGGGCGCGCTGCTGAAGCTGACCGGTGATTATGGCACCTACCTTTTTGGTGAAATCATGATCAATGCCTATGCCTACAGCTTCTATTTCTATCTTCTCAACGAAGATGACACCGTCAATTCCAACATCACGCAGGATGAAATCGAGCTTTTCCAGAGCATTCTGGAAACCTTTATTCCTTCCAACACCGTTGCCGCAACAAACGCAAACTGATCTCAGCGCGTCATACAGGGGCTGCCGCCGGCAGTCCTTTTTTCGTGTTTCAAAATAGGATTTTTCATTTTGAAATGGTTTCAGAATAAAAATACAAGATTTCAACTTGAAATACTATTCATAATTTGTTATAATCGGCGTTGCAAGTGAGGTAGAAAAAACATGATTCGTATTGCCTTTGTAATGCCCGACCCCACCATGGTGGAAGTTGTTCACAGTGCCTGGGCACTTCATGATAAAATTTTCGGCAAGAGTCCCGACGTGACCTATACGGTTGACTGTGAGATTCAGCCCGCAGCTGTTGTTGACCGTCATTTCAATGCGGATGTCATCGTCAGCCGCGGCGGCACAGCCGCCAGCCTCAAGGCCGCCAACATTCTCATCCCCGTGGTGGAAATCCCCATCACCAGCGCGGATATCACTTTTTCCATTCAAAAAGCCATCAAAAAGCACGGTGAAATGGCCGTTGGTATCGTCGGTATGCCCAATACCATCCGCGGTGCTTACTTTCTGCAGCGCCGTTTTCCCTTTACGGTCAAAGCCTACCCCACCACCAGCATCAACATCCGCGATCTGATTGACGGCATGGAACGCGCTGTCGCCGATGGTGCACAGCTGATTCTCGCAGGTCACAACACCTGCCATTATTGTGAAGAGCACGGCATTCCCGCCGGTCTGATCGAGTCCTCCATCGAATCTGTTTTCCTCGCCATCACCGAAGCCAAGCGCAGTGCCAACGTAGCCCAGGTGGAAAGAGAAAACAGCCTGATGTTCCGCAGCGTCATCGAACACGCCATGGAGGGCATCATCGCCGTCGATAAGGACAATATCATTCGTACCTTCAACACCGCCGCGGGCACCCTGCTCAACCGCAAGCCTTAGGATATGATCGGTCAATCCGTCGAAAAAAGTCTGCAGGCAGGCCGTTTCAACGCCATTCTCTGCTCCCCGCAGCCATATACCAACGAGATCGTCCGCATGAGCGGCGACAATTTTGTTCTGAACAGCATCCCCATGGTATATGAAAACGAGCGTCTTGGCACGCTTGTCACCTTCCAGGCAGCGCAAAGCATCACCAACGCCGAAAGCCGCTTGCGTGACCATCTGCGCACCAGCGGTCATATCGCCCGTTATCACTTCAGCGATATCCTCGGGGAAAGCTATTCCCTCCGCATGGCCATCCGTCAGGCACAGCGTTTTGCCCGCGTGGACAGCAACATTCTGCTCTTTGGCGAGACCGGTACCGGCAAGGAGCTGTTTGCCCAGTCCATCCACAATGAAAGCGATCGCGCCGCCGGGCCCTTTGTGGCCGTCAACTGCGCTGCCATTCCCGAAAACCTGATGGAAAGCGAGCTGTTCGGTTATGAAGCCGGCGCTTTCACAGGCGCTAACAAGGGCGGTAAAGCGGGTCTGTTTGAAGCCGCCCACGACGGAACCATTTTTCTGGATGAAGTCAGCGAGATTCCCATGACGCTGCAAAGCCGCCTGCTGCGCGTCATTCAGGAGCGTGAGGTCCGCCGCATCGGCGCTAACAAGGTCATTCCCATTAACGTCCGCATCATCTGCGCCACCAACCGCGATCTGCCGGAAATGATCCGTCAGAACCGTTTCCGTGAAGACCTGTATTACCGTCTCAAGGTGCTGAGCGTGCAGCTTCCGCCCCTTCGCGCACGCAATGATGACGTGGCCCTCATCATGCGGCATTATCTGACCTATTACATCAACAAATTCGGCAAAATGCCCGTTACGCTGACAGACGAAGCCATTGAATGCATCCGTCAGTACAACTGGCCCGGCAACGTGCGTGAGATCCGCAATATCAGCGAGCAGCTCGCCGTTCTCTGCGAGGATGACCGCATCACCGCTGAAGATATCGAAGCTGTCCTTCCCATGACACACACGGTTCCCAAAGCTGTCGTCGCCGTTCCACCCTCTTCCGATGGCAGCCTGAGCGGCCTGCAGAAGCGGCAGATTGCCGAGGTGTTGGCCCGTGCCGGCAGCCGCAAGGAAGCCGCATAGATTCTCGGCATCAGCAAAACCACCCTGTGGAGAAAGTGCCGTGAGTTCGGTCTGGATTGACCCCATTTCTTGACATCCCCCGCACAAGGTGTATAATAATTGATTGAAACGCACCAAACGCGTTATCCTGAAAAATCGAGGAAAGCTATGAGCGAGAATTGTACGCATGACTGCTCTACCTGCTCGGCCAACTGTTCCTCCCGTGAGCCGCAGGATCTGCACGAGAAGCCCAATGCGTTTACGCATGTCAAAAAACTGATCGGCGTGGTCAGCGGCAAGGGCGGCGTCGGCAAGAGCCTTGTCACCAGTCTGCTGGCTGTGCTGATGCGCCGTCAGGGCTATGAAACCGCCATTCTGGACGCCGATATGACCGGTCCCTCCATCCCCCGTGCCTTCGGTCTCAAGGAGCAGGCCATGGGCAACGAAGATGGTCTGCTGCCCTCCAAGACCAGCACCGGCATCCGTGTGATGTCCCTCAATCTGCTGCTGCCCGAGGAGAGCGATCCCGTCGTATGGCGTGGTCCTGTCATCGCCGGCGCTGTCAAGCAGTTCTGGACCGATGTGCTGTGGGGCGATGTTGACTTCATGTTTGTCGATATGCCTCCGGGAACCGGCGACGTGCCGCTGACCGTGTTCCAGTCCCTGCCCGTGGATGGCATCGTTGTCGTTGCCACGCCTCAGGAGCTGGTTGGTATGATCGTTGAGAAGGCCGTCAAGATGGCGGATATGATGAATATCCCCGTGTTGGCGCTGGTGGAGAATATGTCCTCCTTCCGCTGCCCTGATTGCGGCAAGGTGCATTCCATCTTCGGCGAAAGCCATATCGATGGCTTCGCTGCCGCCCACGACATCAACACTGTTTGCCGCCTGCCCATCAACCCCAAGCTGGCTGCCTCCGTGGACGCCGGTGCCATTGAGTTGGCGGAAGAAGACGGTCTGGACAAGCTGGTCGCCAAACTGGTCTCCATGGTTCAGTAATCAACCGATTATTCTCTTCATCAATAACAAAAGCGCCCTCTCGCCTTTCATCGGCGGGAGGGTGCTTTGCTGTCAATATCAAAAAGAGCCGTACTTTCCTGTTTGGAAAGCACGGCTCTTTTGATTCTTTAATCGTTGTATTTCGGGGCTTCGCTCTCGCAGAAAATGC
>JAKSQG010000035.1 GCA_024404275.1 Clostridia bacterium
TCATTTCCAAAGGTGAATCTTTTTCACTTTGAAATGGTGCTTTTCCTGTAAAAACAGAGGGAATCATGTCAAACATGATTCCCTCTTTATGATTATTTGTTTTCCTTGGTGAGGTTCTCGCGGTAGCCGTCCAGTTCCTTCTCGTTGCCGTAAACAAAGTGACCGGGCAGGATCTCGCACCAGATGGGCTTATCCACGCTGTAGTCATGCTGCGTGGGATCGTACACCAGCAGCTTCTTGTTGCGCTCGAGGTAGGGATTGGGGTTAGGCACAGCGGAAAGCAGCGCCTGCGTATAGGGATGCAGCGGATGACGGAAGAGTTCTTCCGCTTCAGCCAGCTCCACGATACGACCCTTGTGGATAACGGCGATACGGTCGGAAATGAAGCGCACCACGCTCAGGTCATGAGCAATGAACAGATAGGTCAGGGAGCGCTTCTTTTTCAGCTCGTTGAGCAGGTTCAGCACCTGCGCGCGGATGGACACGTCCAGAGCGGAGATGGGCTCGTCCGCCACGATAAATTCAGGCTCCATGATCAGGCTGCGGGCGATACCGATGCGCTGACGCTGACCGCCGCTGAACTCATGCGGGAAACGGCTGGAGAACTCCGGCAGCAGACCTACCTCATCCAGCGCGTGGCTCACCTTCGCGGCGCGCTCGGCCTCATCCTTGTACATGTGATGGTTGATGATGCCTTCGGAAACGATGTAGTCAACCTTGGCACGTTCATTCAGTGAAGCCATGGGATCCTGGAAGATCATCTGGCAGCTGCGGATCACCTTCTTATCCAGTTCCTTGCTGATCTTGCCGCTGATGCGCTCGCCCTTGAACAGCACTTCGCCGCCCGTGACGGGGTTGATACGCACAATGGCACGGCCAATGGTGGTTTTACCGGAGCCGGATTCACCCACCAGAGAGAAAGTCTCGCCGCGGTAGATGGTAAAGTTGACATCGTCCACAGCCACAAACTTCTTCTTGCCGCTGCCAAAGCTGACCTGCAGGTTCTTGACCTCGATCAGGGGCTCACGGTTGGGATCCTCATGCGGATGCTTCAGTTCCTTGACGTTGCCGAAGTTACCGTTCTGCTGCTCAGCCAGACGCTTGATGGTGTCGGGCTGATCGATCTGCGGAGCACGCGGGTCCATCAGCCAGGTCTTGGCCTGATGGGTGGGCGTCACGTCATAGTTCGGCGGCTCTTCCAGGAAGTCGATGTTCAGGGCGTTATGGTTGCGGGGCGCAAAGGAATCGCCCTGGATCTTATTGAACAGGTTCGGAGGGGTACCGTCGATGGCGGGCAGCTTCTCGCCCTTGATGCCCAGCTGCGGCAGCGCGCTGAGCAGCGCCCAGGTGTAGGGATGGCGGGGATCGAAGAAGACTTCGTTCGCCAGACCGGTCTCAATGATCTGACCGGCATACATGACCGCCACACGGTCCGCCACATTGGCCACCACACCCAGGACATGGGTGATGTAAATGATGGTCATATGGTTATCGGCCTGCAGCTTGCGGATCAGGTCAAGGATCTGCGCCTGAATGGTCACGTCCAGAGCAGTGGTGGGCTCGTCGCAGATCAGAATCTGCGGCTTGCAGGCCACGGCGATGGCGATAACGGCTCTCTGGCGCATGCCGCCGGAGAACTCATGCGGATACTGCTTATAGCGCTTCTCGGGGAAAGGAATGCCCACCTCGCCCAGCAGACGGATGGTTTCCTCCTTGGCGGCCTTGCCGTGCAGACCCTGATTGAGTTCCACAGCTTCCTGAATCTGCTTACCGACCGTTTTGAGGGGGTTCAGGCTGGTCATGGGGTCCTGCGTCACCATGGCGATGCGCTTGCCGCGGATGCCCTGCCATTCCTTTTCAGTGGTCAGCTTGGTCAGGTCGATACCGTCATACATGATGGAGCCGTTGGCGATGCGACCATTTTTATCCAGCATGCCCACGAACAATTTGGTAAATACGCTCTTACCGGAACCGGATTCACCTACGATAGCCAGCGTCTCGCCTTCATAAAGATCCAGAGAGCATCCGCGGATGGCCTTCAGTTTCTGGCCGCGCAGGGTGAATTCAACCTCCACGTCCTTGGCGGAAAGCAGCGGCTCGCTGGACAGCATCTGACGGCTCAGCTCTTCAAAGCGGGACGCAGTCTTCGCGTTTGAACCGGCTTGTTTGCTTGAAATGATTCTTTCGCTCATAAGCTGCCTCCTTTATCTGTGATTCCTGGGGTCGCACGCGTCAGAGAAGGCGTTGCCCACGAGGTAGAAAGTAATGGTGATAACGGATACAATGGCGGCCGGGAAGATCAGAATGTAGGGATAGCTCATAAACAGGGAGCGGGCATTTCTGAGCAGAATGCCCAGAGAAGGCGTTTCCACACTGATCAGGCCCAGGTAAGCCAGAGTGGTCTCGTAAGCGATGGTGCCGGGGATGGCCAGGGCCAGGCGCAGCACGACCACGCTGATGAGGTACGGGAAAATGTTCTTCCACAGCGTGCGGGGCAGCGAGGTGCCCAGGCAGCGGGAAGCCAGGTTGTACTCACGGTCACGATACATGAACACCAGGTTACGCACGTTGCGGGCGGTGCCCAGCCAGCCGAAGGCGATGAGCGCGCCGCCGATGACAAGGTAGGATTTACCGATCATCAGGGCAATCAGCGTCATGTAAATGATGGTGGGAATGTTATCGATCAGGTTGTACAGCTCGGTCATGGGGCGGTCCAGCTTGCGCACATAGCCCCACAGCAGACCCATCACCGTACCCAGCAGAATCTGACCGCCGGCAACGCTGATGGCCAGCAGGATGGACAGGCGGGTGGCGTACCACACCTGGCACCAGTAGTCAGCGCCCAGAGAGTCGGTACCAAACCAGTAATCGGAGTTGGGAGCGATAAACGCGTTCTTGGTGTCATAGCGCAGGGCGGTAACATCGTATCTGCTGATGAGCGGCGCCACAAAGGTGAACACAAACAGCAGCACGAACACGATCAGCATAACGACGGCGCTCTTCTTTTTCAAGAAGTTCTGCCACACGCTCTTCCAGTAGGAGTACTGGCTGTAGCCGGTGCGCTCAGCATCCTGATAGTGATACTCCGCACGGGCAAACAGCTGATCTTCCGGCAGTTCGGAGCGTTTTTTCACGTGCGGACGGCCTTTTTCAAACACCTTTTCATCCGTGTTGAACTTATTGGGATCGGGACCGTCAATAACGGCATCGCGGTTACCATTTTCGGGGTTGATGCCCTTGACAACGATATCCTTGAATGTTTTCTTGTTCGACATATCAGCGGGTACCTCCCTTCTTGGTCAGGCTGATTCTGGGATCCAGCACGCCCATGAGCAGGTCGCCCAGGAAAGTACCGATGATGCCCATCGCGGCATAGAACAGTACGATCGCCTGTACCAGGTTGGTATCATAGCGGGAAATGGCCAGCGTCAGCAGGGGGCCCATACCGGGAACGGAGAAGAAGCTTTCCGCCAGCAGGGAGCCGCCCACCGTCAGCAGGATGTTGTAGGGCAGGTACTGTGCCAGAGGCAGGAAGGCGTTTTTCATCACGTGACGGAACATGACCTGCGTGGTGGTCAGACCTTTCAGCTGTGCCAGACGGATGTAATCCTTGTTGAGTTCATCCACCATGTAGCGGCGCATCCACAGCATATAGGAAGCAATGGAGCCCATCGCCAGACACAGGATCGGCGGAATGGAGGATTCCAGCGGCGTTGCCGCACGGTAGGTCATGGGCAGCTTGAACAGTGCGGCGCAGACATACATGATCAGCGTATAGCTGACCAGATGCGGCACGGCGTTGACAAAGATGGTGTAACCGGTACCAATCTGATCCAGCAAACCACCCTTGAAGCGTGCCTGCAGGATACCCAGCACAACGCCTACCACCAGGGCCAGTGCCAGAGAGCACAGACCCAGCACCATGGAGACGGGGAATTTTTCCATGATGACCTTGATGACCGACACACCGTGCTGAATGCGGTAGCTGTCACCCAGGGAGAAATGCAGCGTATAGTTGAAAGGATTGAGGTGGTTCAGCACATTGGCAAAACCGGAAGTACTGGTGGTAAGTGTCATTCCTTTCACTTTCGCGCCGATCTCGGTACGGATGTTTTCATTCAGGGTCGCGGTGAACGCTTCGGCAATATCGTTGCCGCAGGCCTTCTTGGCATCCTTGAGCAAAGTGCCCAGCGCCTTATCGGCGCACTGGCTGTACACAGACTCCAGAATGGCCGCGTCATCCGCGTCCTTTATTGCAAGCGCCGACGCGGTGATGCGTTCCACAACCGTCTGCGTCAGCACCTTATCATTCATCTTTGTAATTTCCTTGGCAGCGGCATCCGAATCGGTATAATACTGGTTGATGGTCTTTTCCACCGCGGTGTGAAGTCCATCCACTGCGCCGGCGGCAAGCTCCACGCTGATGCGCGCCGACTGAGCGCTGTCATAGGTATATTCGATGCGGAACATTTGCGCATAGAAATTTTTCAGCTGAACAAAGGGATTATCCAGCAGACCGGCAGAGTTCAGCTTATCGATTTTCTGCGAGTCGGTCAGCTTGATCAGTTCATCTTCGGTGAAGAAATAATCGGTGGGCATCAGTCTCATCAGCAGAAATACCACGCTGACAATAACAAACAGCGTGATAAGAGACTGAAGCATTCTTTTGAGAATGTATTTGATCATAAGCAGGGCTCCTTCGAGGTGATTGAGGCACGGGAAGAGCAGTCAACGCTTCTGCCTGCTATTCAATAAAAATGACTTGTGGCAGACGGCTCTCCCTTGTGGGAAAGCCGTCTGCCGTACGCAGTAAGGTTATTCGCTTAAGAAGGGATTATTCCGCAGCTTCGTAAGCAGCCTTGAAGGCTTCGTATTCAGCGGTGGTGTACAGCTCGGTGCTGGTCTCCCAGTTCTCGTAGCGATAAGCGGAAATGCCGTAAGCAGCATAGATCTTGGTGTAGTCATTGACCTTGGTCAGCTGCCAGGACACATCGATGTAGCAGGGGATGGTCAGGGCATGAGCCACGAAGTAGGCTTCGGCCTTGGCGAAGGCATCATAGCGGGCATCCAGATCAGTGGTGATGTCGCGGCCTTCGGCAACCATGGCGGTGTACTCTTCATAGGTGGCGATCAGGGCGGCGGCGGTGGGATCATCGGCGCGCTCATTGATCTTGGAGTAGCTCACAGAGTAGTAAGCGTTGTCCTCACCGTAGGTCTCCTGACCAACGAAGTTGACGGGATCGCCGAAGTCAGCGCCCCAACCGTTGATGTAGAAGGAAGCATAGGAGGGCTTACGGACTTCATTGGCCAGAGAAGAAACGTAGGTCTGGATGGTGAAGTTGATGTAATCCTCACCCAGGCAATCGGCGAAGATCTGCTGCAGCACCTTGGCGGTCTCGGCAGCGGTGGTGGAGGAACCGGAGATGTAGTAGCGAACTTCGATGGGGAAGCTCACGCCCAGAGCGGTCAGCTCTTCCATGGCCTGAGCCTTGTACTGAGCAGCCAGTTCGGGGTTGACACGAGCAGTGGTGTTCTCTTCGCCCAGGTAGGAAGCGACCATGTTGGCATAGTCCACACCCTGGCTGTTAACAGCAACGCCCAGACCGGTGTAGGTGTAGTTCTCGCACTTCTGGGGGTTGATGGGGTTGGTGCGCTCCAGGTACTTGGTCAGATCCAGGCCGTGCAGCCAGGACATACGGAAGGCCTCGTTCGCAATGGCGGTGTTCCAAGCGGTATCGGGGGTGTTGTCCAGGTTGTTGACGTTGTAGCACAGGTGCATCTGGTAGGAGTACTTGGTAGGACGGGCTTCCACCAGGTTGTTGTAGTAGGGGTTGTTGGTGTCGTTGTAGATGGTCATCAGCTTGCTCTGGCTCAGAGCGGTGTAATCCAGCTGGCCGTTGGTGAACAGCTCGTAGGCCTTATCGGCGGATTCAACCATGGTGATGACGACTTCGTCGAACAGGTCGGCGTCTTCGTTCCAGTACAGGGGGTTGCGGGTCAGGGTCTTTTCAGAGCCGTTGTTGTAGCTGGTCACGGTGTAGGGACCGGAGTACCACAGATCGGCAGGAGACACAGACTGGGTGCCTTCCACGCCCAGCTCGTCGACCATGCCCTGGGGCAGGGGATACAGGCAAGCATAGGTGCAGACAGAGGCGAAATAGGGGGTGGGAGCGAAGCAGGTGAACTCGAGGGTGTACTCGTCCAGAGCCTTGATACCGACCTTGGCGAATTCCTCATTGTCATACAGCAGGGCTTCGGCGGCAGCGGTATCGCTCTCGGCCAGGGCCTTGGTGTAGGCATAGTAGTCTTCGGTGCCAACCAGAGTCTCAAACAGCATGGAGGTGTTGGTGGCAGCGTTCTTGGCATAGTTCAGGGTCCATTCCACGCCGGTCATCCAGTCGGCGGTGGTCACGTCGCCCTTGTACTCGCCGTTGGCGTCGACCCAGCTCATATCCTCACGGATCTTGAAGGTCCACACGGTGGCGTCGTCGTTGGAGCTCCAGCTCTCAGCGGCCAGGCCCACCAGGCTGCCCTGGTTGTTGTTGTAAACCAGACCATCCAGGCAGTTGTTCAGGACGTTCAGTTCCTTGGCGCCCTGAGACATCTGGATCAGCCAGTACTCCATTTCGTTCGCGGTGGTCTGATAGTCATGATACACATTCAGCTTTTCAGCGGAGACAACGCCCACGCAGCTGAGGATCATGGCCAGAACCAGCACGAGAGAAGCAAACTTCTTCATAGCAGATTCCTCCTATAGAGAAAAATAGTATTACCACAGAGTATTTCTGTGATAGCGTAAATTATAAAGAAATTTGCAGTTTTCGTCAAGCATTTTCGCAAAGAGTTCCGTCGAAAATGCCATCCTTTAAGACTTTTGTAATGTTTTTTTGTTGTATATGCATTTTTTCAAATGCAATAATCCATACTGCTTGTCAAATCCCCCTTTTCAGTGTATGATGGAACCGTGTTATGGGAGGTCAGAATGAAAAACAAACTGAAAGAAAATTTTACCCGTGTGATCATCCGTCCCACCATCTATATGACGCTCACACGCTTTCCCGTTGCCCTGCTCATCGTGCTGCTGGCGGATTTTTTCCTGCCCACCTCGCTTACCCGCATCAAAACCAACGGCTGCGCCTTCTTCGGCGTGCTGTTTCTGCTGATGGCCTGGGTGGCGTGGCTGCGCATGGACGGCATGCATCTTCCCAAGCCCATGATGATGCGCCTTAACCTACGCAAAAAGCCGATGATCTCCTCCTATGGAGATATGATCGACCACATCGATGAGCGCCCCGAAGCCTTCGAGGACCTTCAGGAGGGCGAAAAAGACGCCTGCTGCCTGATTGCCGACCTCATCTGTGCCGCGGCGATGATCATCATTTCCCTTTATATTGTCTGAAAGAGCAGGGTGAAAACGCATGATGTTTTCCAATGACGCCTCCGGATTTGTGTCGCTTTCGCATTTTCTGCCATCGATTCTGTGCGAGATCCGTTATCATTCTTCCTATAATTTTATAGGCGACCGCATCGACGGCTATGAGGAGCCTTTGGCGCTTGCTACCCGTGAAGCCGCCGAAGCGCTGAAAAAAGCCGCCGCCCTTGCCGCCGCGAAGGGATATATCTTCAAAGTGTATGATGCCTATCGCCCGCAATGCGCGGTGGATCATTTTGTGCGTTGGGCAGAGGACACCGCCGATACGCGCATGAAAAGCGTTTTCTATCCCGACGTCAATAAAAAAGACCTGTTTTCACAGGGCTTTATTGCCAGGCACTCCGGTCACAGCCGCGGCAGCACCATCGACCTGACGCTGTTTGACATCGCCGCGGGCAAGGAAGTGGATATGGGCGGACCATTCGACTTTTTCGGTCCTCTCTCCCACCCCGATCACACCGAAGGGCTGACCGGAGAGCAATACAACCACCGTCAGCTGCTGCGCGGCTTCATGCTGGACAGCGGCTTCCGTCCCCTTTCCACCGAGTGGTGGCACTTCACCCTCGACAACGAGCCCTATCCTGATACCTATTTCACCTTTCCCGTCCGCATGGATTCATTGAGATAATCGGCAAGGGGAACCAATCGCACATAATAATAAAGACGAGCAAGCCTGTTGAAGCTGCTGCCCGTCTTTTTGTTTATTCATTTTCGACTCTTGTCACCGTCAGAATGCCATTTTCAACGCGGAAGCCAACATCCATTCCCGCGAAGGACAGACCGTAGACAGTCTCCGGTGCATCCTCATACCCGGGGCGCGGGTCACATGCCAGCACGCCTTTCAAAGCAGAACGCTTCTCCGTCGGCACTTTGTCAAGAAGTTCCTGCGGAAACACCACCTGCAGGCGATGCGTACGCGTTTCGGCGGTATACCCCTCCGATGCTTCTGGATGGCAGTCCGCCACGGGAATATACGGCTTGATATCATAGATGGGGGTGCCGTCCAGCAGGTCCGCACCTGATACTGTCAGCACCGGCGCTTCGGGCGCATCCAGGTCGATGCCCGTCAGCTTCACACAGGAAAGCCCCAGTCCGTTGGGACGATACGGCGCACGGGAGGCAAACACGCCGACCCTTGTATTTCCGCCAAGGCGCGGCGGGCGCACTGTGGGACGGAACTCGCTGACGCGGGTCTTTGAAAACTCCCAGATGAGCCACAGATGGCTGAAGCCTTCCAGTCCCCGCACCGCTTCCACACGGCGGAATTCCGGTTCAAATACGATATACGCCTGCAGTTCACTCACCAGACCGCTTTGCCGCGGAATGCCGAACTTTTGCTTGAAATCCGTATGAATGTAAGCAATGGGGTGCAGAATATGATTCTCACTCATAACAGGTCTCCGTTCTGAGCACAACAGGCCACTTGCCCTTGAGTGCTTCCGCCGCCCTATCCGCCGCCGCTGCGCTTTCAAATACGCCATAGGTGACACTGCCGCTGCCCGTCATGCGGGCAAACAACGCTCCCTGTGCCAGCAGCTCTTTCTGTGCCGCCGCAATGGCGGGCACCAACCGCATGGCAGCACCCTGCAGTGAGTTGACCGAGCTTTTTTCCAGCAGCTGCATATCCCCCGTGTCGATCGCCTTCAATACACCAAATGTATCTCCATGAACCGAAGGCATCGCATCCGATTCACGGAATACCGCCGCCGTGCTCAATTCTTCCCTCGGCTGCAAAAGCACCAGCGGATAGGTACGCCTTCCCCCGATGGGCGTCAGCTTTTCACCGATGCCCTGCACACGGCACAGACCGCCCTGCAGGCAAAAAGGGATATCCGCCCCCAAGGGCAGCGCCAGTTCTTGCAGCGTTTCAAGCGGCAAATGAAGCTGCCACAACTGATTCAGCATTTTCAATGCCGCCGCCGCATCCGCGCTTCCGCCGCCCATGCCCGCTCCCGCAGGGATACGCTTGACCAGCGTCATGGCTGCCCCCTGCTGTACGCCCGCAAACGCTTTCAGACAGCGCGCTGCACGCAGCACCAGATTGTTTTCATCCGCCGCCACCGTATCCGAACCGCTCAGCGTCAGGCTCAGCGTTTCCGCCTCCTACGCAATCAGCGTATCGGACAGTGTCACGCTCTGCATGACCATGTCCAGCAGATGATAGCCGTCCTATCGGCGTCCGGTCACCTCCAGCGACCAGTTGATTTTGGCTTTCGCTTCAAGCTTCATTTTCAATGTGCCGCGGCGGCTCCTTTCCCATATCCAAGGTAAATTCAAACACGCTGCCCCGGTCCGAGGGAAGCAGCCGCAGCTGATGGCCATGCTTGTCCATGATGCATTTGCAGATGGCCAGCCCCAGACCTGTGCCCTTGCCCACCGTGTGAGCCTTGTCTGCCTTGTAGAAACGGTCAAAAATGTGCGGGGCGTCCTATGGCGCAATGCCCGGTCCGTTATCCGCCACCGTCACATGGATCAGCTTGTTTTCCATACGGGTCGCAAGGGTGATTTTTCCGCCTTCCTGCGTATACTTGACCGCATTGCTGAGCAGATTGGTCAGCACCTGATAGATCTGTTCCGCATCGGCATGCGCATACATGGGATCGCTGCCGAAGTTCAATTCGACCTCCATGTTTTTTTCATCCAGCTGCGTCATATTGGCAATGATGACGCGGCGAATGCTTTCATGGATGTCAAAATCACTCAGTGCCAGCTCGGTAGTACCGTTCTCCATGCGGGAAAGATTCAGCAGGTTGCCCACCAGACGGGAAAGCCGTTTGGTCTCGTCCAGCACGATCTGCATATACCGTTCCTGCTCCTCACGGTCGATGGTGCCATCCGCCATGCACTGCAGGTAACCCTGAATGCTGGTCATGGGCGAGCGAAGCTCATGCGATACATTGGCGATAAAATCCTTGCGTGTCTGCTCCAGTTCATCCAACTGCGCAGCCATAATATTAAAGGCATGTGCCAGTTCCCGGGTCTCCAAACTGCCGCTCTCGGGAACACGGCGGCCGAAACGCCCCTCCGCCATCTCGCGGGAGACCGCCGCCATCTGCTTGAGCGGGCGGATCATGGGTCGTGTGATGAGCAGCACGACCAGTGCCGAACAGATCATCACGATCAGGGCCGCAAGCACCACCTGCCAGATAAGGGAATGAAAACCGCTGTAAACCGTCTGTGCCGCAGTCTGTACAAATACAGCCCCCAGCACCGTGCCATTATCGATCCAGGGCACCGCCACCGTAAACATAGGGCCCGATTCACTCTGGACGCTGGTCACGATCTCCTGTCCGGTCAGCACCTGACGCAGCGTACTGATCACCAGTTCGCGGTCAAAATCGACCATTTCGGTCTAAAGCATGTCCGGGGTGATGTACACTGTGGTCTGCCCTGTGCGGTCCACCACCACGGCGTAAGCGGAAAAGTCCTCATAAATACGGTTGACTTTCCATTTGATATATTCCGTTGTCGTGTTAACATGCAGAACACGTTCTGCCACCAAATTGTTGCGCACACGGCTGGCCATATAGGCCAGGTCATACGCCTGCACCTTCAATTCCTGCATGCGGGTGGAGATATAGTTGCTGCGCGACGCATACCAGAAGATGCTGACCAGTGACAACACACATACCAGGATCACCGCCAGCACCACGGTCATCAGCCGCACATACATGCCGTTCCATCTTTTTTTCATTTTACTTCAAATTTGTAGCCGACACTCCACACCGTACGAATCTGCCAGCCATATTCCTCACAGCCGATCAGCTTTTCCCTCAGACGTTTGATGTGCACATCCACCGTGCGGCTATCGCCGAAAAAGTCAAAGCCCCATACCTGCTCCAGCAGCTGCTCACGCGTAAACACACGGTTCTGATGGGAAGCAAGGAAGTACAATACCTCCAGCTCCTTGGGCGGCATTTCGACGGCTTTTCCCTGATAATATACCTCGTACTTTTCCAGGCTCACCGTCAGCCCCGGGAAGGAGAGGGTGTTCTTTTCGCCCTCGCTCGGCATCGTACGGCGCAGCACCGCCTTGACGCGGGCAGCCAGCTCCTTGTTGTCAAAGGGCTTGGTGATATAGTCATCCGCGCCCAGTTCCAAACCCAGTACCTTGTCAAAGGTCTCTCCCTTCGCAGTCAGCATGATAATGGGAATCTGTGAGATCTGACGCACCGAACGGCACACCTGCCAGCCGTCCATGCCGGGCATCATGATATCCAGAATCATCATTTGCGGCGGATTCTGGCGGAATGCCTCCAGCGCGGTATCACCGCGGCTGAAGGTCTGCACCTCGTAGCCTTCTTTTTTCAGGCACAGTTCCACAAGGCCCGCAATATTGGGGTCATCATCCACTACCATGATGAAGCTTTTTTCATTCGCCATATCGTTACCCTCCCTTTTCTTATTTCAGGGTCACAATGGTCACGCCGTCCTCGCCCTCGCCGTACTGGCCCAGTCGGAAAGACCTGACCTGAGGATTCATTTTCAAATGCCGCTGGATGCCGCTGCGCAGCACACCCATGCCCTTTCCGTGCACGATTCCGACCTCGCCGAGACCTGCCAGGATGGCTTCGTCCAGATACTGGTCCACTTCCATCAGTGCTTCCTCCAGGCTCATGCCGCGCACATCGCATTCCATGTGTACCGTACGGCTTGCGGCGCCCGTGTGGACCATGACGGCGCTCTTTTTCTTCTTGGCTTCGCTCTTCTTTTCCTGCACGGGCCGCAGCTGGCTCAGGTTGGCTTTAAGTTTCAGTATGCCTGCCTGCACCTGCACATCGCCGTTGGCGTCGGGCTTGCTGAGCACGGTGCCGCGGGTGTTGAGGTGCAGGATATCCACGGTATCCCCCACGTTCAGCGTCTTGGGTGCCTGTGTCAGGGTCTGCGTACCCTGAATGCCCTCTGCCACGCTGTCGGCGCTGT
>JAKSQG010000036.1 GCA_024404275.1 Clostridia bacterium
CTGTGGAGCCGGGTGAAGATTAGATGCGGAAGTCTAGCGTGGGCGATCTGGCCTGCGACATTCTGCTGGGCGAGGCCAGTCCTCCGTATCAGCGGCTGTATGGGCAGGGACTGATCAACACCAGCTTCGGCGGTCAAAGCCACAATGCCTATATCATGCGCAAGGTCGTTGCCTCCAGTCCGGACAGCCTGTATTGGTCCGCCCGCGTGGATGGCTGCAGCAACTGGCGTTATCTGTGGCGCGTGATGGTGCCCATTGCCCGTCCCTCCCTGGTGACGGTGGTACTGCTCAACGCCCTGGCTTCCTGGAACAGCTTCATGTGGCCGCTGCTGGTCATCAAGACCAAGGTCAACCGTACGCTGCCCTTCGGTCTGTATGCTTTCACCACCGAAGCCGGCGCTTATCAGGAGCTGATCATGGCGGCGTCTACCGTCGTGGTCATTCCCATGATCATTCTGTTCCTGTTTGCCCGTAAGCAGATTCTGCGCGGCGTAGCCCGCGGCGGCATCAAGGGCTGACACATCCCAACGCATCGCAGGGCCGCTCTTTTCCTTATGGGGGAGAGCGGTCCTGTTTTTTGCGCGCTTGCCAAGTGGAAACAACGGTGCTATAATAGGTGCACAGAGGTGACAGAGAACATGAGCAGAATCCGCACGCTGCTGGCTGTACTGCTGGCTGCAGCGCTGATGGTTGGTATCGGGGTGCTGATCGCTTTTCTGACCGGGGATGACGGTTCATCCGGCAGCCTGGCAGCCGCGACAAGCGCTCCGCGCAGAACAGCTGCGCCTTCCGCTCCGCAGCAGGCTCCGTCTGCTGAACGGGCGCCCTTTGTGCTGAATCTCAGTACGGTGGAGCTTGGCACAACAGAGTACATCAGCTTTGAGGTGTATTTCAACGGCGGAGACGGGCAGGAACTGTATTACCAGTGCGGCCGAAAATACATTGCCGATGAGGTGAACACCATCCGCTGGCAGGGAAATGAAGGCTACAACATTCTGGTAAGCTTCAAAAACGGCAAAAGTGAGGTCTACCGCTTTGACGGCGGCAGCGGCTGGAGCCTGTAAGAAAAGGTCCTTTTTCAATGAACAATTCTCTTCTGCGCACATTGCGTGTATACGCGATGATCACGGTGCTGTCGATGCTGATGGCACTCAATTATGAGATCTTTGTGCTGAATAACCAGTTCGCGCCCGCAGGCCTGAACGGTATCACCACGATGATCCAGTATGTTTTCCACTTCAGCATCGGCTATATGTCCTTGATCATCAATGTGCCTTTGGCCATTGCGGTCTTTATCGGGGTGGATAAGCGTTTTGCTGCCCGCACGTTTATGAACGTTCTGGTGTTTTCACTCTTTACGCTGCTGATGCAGAGCGGTGTGATCGATGTATCGCGGTTTGTGTATCATACCGACGACGGACGCAGCACCATTCTGGCACCGGTGGCAGCCGGCATTGTCAATGGTTTTATCTATGGCAATTGTATCCGCCTGGGCGGCAGTACGGGCGGTATGGATTTTGTTTCTGCGTTCATCCACAAAAGGCATCCGCACTATACGATGGTGCACATTTCCTTTGCCATCAATGTGGCGGTGGCGTCTATCAGCTATTTTGTGTATGACTTCAATATTGAGCCGGTCATTTTGTGCATCGTGTACAGTTATCTGACCACACTGGTCAGCGACCGTATCCTGCGGGGCGGCAAGGAAGCCGTCAAGGTGGAAATGGTGACGAAATACCCGGACGAGATTACGGACCGGGTGATCCGGGAGCTGAAGCACAGCACCACCTTGATTCCCTGTCAGGGCGGCTACAGCAAAACAGACCGGGTGATGCTTATCTGTGTGGTCAACAAGCATCAGCTGCCGCGCTTTATGGAGATTCTTTCCGAATTTCCCGATACTTTTGCCTGCGTCAGTCAGGTGAATGAAACTTACGGCAATTTCCGTCATATCGGAGGAAAATCATGAGACTGGACAAATACCTGAAGGTTTCCCGCATCATCAAGCGCCGCACCGTGGCCAAAGAAGCCTGTGACGGTGGCCGTGTATCCATCAACGGCAAGATCGCCAAAGCCGGTGCCGAGGTCAAGGAAGGCGATGTGCTGGAGATCCGCTTCGGCAGCCGTGTGGGGCGCTACAGCATTACCGATGTGCGTGAGGTGGTGCGCAAGGAAAATGCCGCGGAAATGTACCGTGTGCTGGAAGAAGACGCCGAAATGCTGAAGGAAAGAAGCTGAATAACCGGCCGGAAGAAATCATTTCTCCGGCCTTTGTTTTTACAGGGAGATACATTATGGGCGCATTTACCACAGAAGCCATCGTGCTTCGCCGTGCCGACTGGCGGGATCATGACCGTATCCTGACACTGCTGACGCCCCGCGGCAGACTGGAGGTGCTTTCCCGCGGATGCCGCCGTCCCAAGTCGCCGCTGCTCGGGTGCAGTGAGGTGTTCACGATGGGAAACTTTGAATTGTTTTCCAGCCGGGAGCACTGTATGCTGCAAAACTGTCAGGTCACGGACGGCTTTTATCCGCTGCGGCAGGATTTCGACCGCCTGTCCTGTGCTGCCTATCTGGTCAATGTGTGTGAAGCAGCTGTGCAGGAGGGGGAAAATGCCGCTACGCCTTTTTTGCTGCTGGCGAGAGCCTTGGGTTATCTGAGCTATCATACGGAATACACGCCGCGTGCTGTGCTGACGGCCTTTTTGCTGCATTTCAATATTGCACAGGGATACCGTCCGCGGCTCAATCACTGCGTCAACTGCGGAAAGGAGCTTACGCAGCCGCAGCGGGTCTTTTTTGATATTGAACAGGGCGGCGTGACGTGCCTTGAATGCCGTGAGGAACCTTGCCGCGGCGGTATTCTGTAGGGACGGGAGCTGCTTTGGCTGCGTGAGTCCGAAAAGAAAGGCGTCAAGGGTGAACTGCCGCCCGAGGATGCCCCGCTGACATTGATGCAGGGTTTTACCGAGACACGGCTGGAAAAACGCGTGCCGCCGTTGATGGTGCGTCTGTAAAACAAAAAGACGTAACAGGAAACAGGTCACAAAACGAAAAAGACATATCACAAATCGGCAAGAATTATCGAATGTGTTTGTTTATAATAAACACAACAAAAAGTACATAGCGGAAGCACCTGTGTACTGCATACTTGAAAGTTGTGCTTCGCATTCGAGAAAGGAGCCGCATATGAAAAAACTCATTTCCCTGCTGCTGGTGGCGGTGATGGCGCTGAGCCTGAGCCTGACCGCTGTATCCGCTGATGATGAAATCGTTCTGAAGTTTCTGATCAGCACCTCCACCACCGACTTTACCAAGGACCATGGCTATGAAGTCTGCGAGCGCGTGGCCGGTTACAAGATCGAGTATGAGATCCTGAACGGTACCGAGCAGCTGATGCTGATCATTTCCTCCGGTCAGCCTTATGACTATGTGTATCTGAGCGGCGCCAACTTCCGCAAGATGATGTCCGAAGAAGCCCTGATGGACATTTCCGACCTGCTGGCGGAGTATGGCAATAACATCACCGAAGCCATCACCACCCTGTGGCCCGCCGTGACCGTGGATGGCGGCATCTATGCCATTCCTTCCACCGCCGCTCAGCCCGGCTCCCTGCGCTACTCTCTGGTAGCCCGTCAGGATCTGCTGGATGCCATCGGTTGGACTGTTGATAAGCTGCCCACCAACACCGCTGATTTCAAGCAGATGCTGCTGGACATCAAGGCTGCTTATCCGGATATGATTCCTCTGACCGCCTCCAATGATACCGCCACCCCCGCCCTGATCAGCAACATCGCCTCTGCTTTCGGCATCTGCGCCGGCGGCAACCAGCAGGCGTATCAGCTGATCGACGGCAACGTCGTCAACGTAATCGACAACCCCAACCTGGAAGCCTATATCGCTTACGTAAAGGAACTGTACGATCTGGAGCTGCTGGATGCCGAAATGCCTGCTCAGAAGCTGGCTGACGCCCGCAACAAGTGGATCGGCAACAAGGCCGTCATCTCCTACAACAGCTGGAACGGCTTTGCCATCGATACCATGTACGAGCAGTATGAAAACATGGCCTTCACCGTGCTGCCCCTGCTGCAGGATGAAAACGGCAACGTGCACGCTCAGGTGTACAGCGGCGTCGGCGCTTACGGCGGTATCCCGGTCACTGCCGAGCATCCCGTTGAAACCATCAAGGCCATCAACAACATGATGGAATGGAACAACCATCTGGAAATCTCCCTGGGCGAAGAAGGCGTGCATTATACCAAGGATGAAGAAGGCCGTTTCTGGGCCGTGCAGCCTGCTTTCTCTGAGCAGAAGAACATTTCCAACGTTTTCATCGCCGGCTTCTATCGTGAAGACATCTATCCCACCTATTGGGAAGTGCGTCTGCAGAAGAACCAGTACATGATGGATTGCTTCTATGCCCAGAAGGCCAGCGTGCTGGACGGCGGCGAGCGCAGCCCCGTGGCCCTGGCTCCTGCCTCCGGCGTTGACAATCAGAGCACGCTGGAAGCCAAGGTGAACGATAACCTGCTGGCGGCCATCTGCGGCGGCAGCATGGACAAGGTCACCGAAGCCCGCAATTACTGGCATGCCAACGGCGGCGAAGACCTGACCAACTTCTATGACACCTGGTACAAGGCCAATATGAAGTAATATCGCCTGTCTTTCGGGGGACGGAGAGGGAGCCCTTTCCGCCCCCCTTTATTAAAACCGGAGGCTATTTTCATGAGCGTAGTGAACAGACACCGCCGTTCGCCGTGGCAGCGATTCGTTACCTATATGTCAGCTCACTGGGAGCTGTACCTTTTTCTGATTCCGGGCCTTGCGGTCATTTTAATGTTCAAACTGATGCCGATGAGCAAGATCGTCATCGCCTTCAAAAAGTTTAAGCCTTTGAAGGGAATTGCGAAGAGTCCCTATGTCGGCTTTGACAATTTCAAAGCCATTTTTGCTGACCCCGAGGTGTGGCGGGTCATCCGCAACACGTTGGAAATCAACCTTTTGCAAATCGCCGTCTGCGTTCCCCTGCCGATGCTGATGGCCGTTATGATGAACGAAGTGAACTGCATGCCCCTCAAAAAGAGCGTGCAGACGATGGTATATATTCCCCACTTTTTTACATGGGTCGTTGTGTACAGTGTTTTTCTCAACCTGTTTGGTACCTCCGGGTTTGTCAACACGGTGATAAAAGCCTTGACGGGCAACAGCGTGCTGTTCTTTACAAACGGCGGATGGTTCCGCGTGATACGGGTTTTGTCTGCTGTGTGGAAGGGCACCGGCTGGAGCACCATTGTGTACATGTCTGCCATCAGCAGCATTGATGCTGAGATCTATGAGGCTTCCATCATCGATGGCGCCAGCAAGATCCAGCAGGCCAGACGCATCACCATTCCCTGCCTGATTCCCACCCTGGTGCTGATGCTGACCGTCCGCATGGGTTCTGTTGTCAGCGGCGGCTTCGACCAGGTGCTGGCCTTCTACAACCCCTCCGTTTATGAGACTGCCGATATTCTGGGTACTTTCATCTATCGCCGCGGTATCGGTCAGGCGGACTTCTCCTTTGCCACTGCCGTGGGTCTGTTTGAATCGGTGGTCGGTCTGGTATTTGTATTGTCGAGCAACTTTGCCTCCCGCAAGCTGACCGGCAAGGATGTATGGTAAGGAGGGGAGAAGACGATGAAGCTTTCACGCGGTGAAAAAGTTTATGTGGTCGCTCTGAATATCCTTGCCGTCATCTGCGGTCTTGTCTGCCTGCTGCCGGTGCTGAATCTGATCTCCAAATCTCTGTCCAGCCCCAAGGCGGTGTATAATAACTGGGTGATTTTCTGGCCGGTGGAGTTTAATACGGCGGGCTGGTCGTATATCTGGGTCTACACCAGCTATCTGCGCTCGCTGCTGAACTCGGTCATCATCACTTTGTCCGGTACGGTCATTTCACTGGTCATTACCATTCTGACCTCTTACGCGCTGGCGCATCCCAAGCTGAAGGGCCGTAAGCTCCTGACTTATCTGTATGTGTTTGCAATGGTGTTCAGCGCAGGTACTTTGCCGATGTATTTCCAGCTGAAAAGCTATAACCTGCTCAATACCCTGTGGGTGCTGATCCTGCCCAGTCTGGTGAGTCCGTATTATACCTTTGTGCTCAAGGGCGGTTTTGAATCGGTGCCGGACAGCCTGGAGGAGGCCGCCCGCATTGACGGTGCCAGCTATACCCGCACGCTGGTATCGGTTATCCTGCCGGTCAGCAAAGCCAGCATTGCCACCATTGTCATCTTTACGGCGGTGGCTTACTGGAACCGCTACTTTGACGCCCTGCTGTACATCACCAAACAGCAGCTCAAGCCGCTGTCTCTGCTGTTGTATGAGGTCATCAAGCTGGCCAATATCGAGCAGACGGCGGACGAGATCTACGGTCAGGGTCTGAGTCAGGAAATCAAGAGCACCAGCATGGTCGTTATGACCATCCTGCCCATGCTGGCCATTTATCCCTTCATGCAGCGCTACTTTGTGAAGGGCGTCATGGTGGGCTCGGTCAAGGGCTGATACAGATTTGAAGAGGTGTGTCTTTCAAACGGAAGGGCACGCCTCTTTCTTTTCAGATGGTGCAGACGGGGATGATTCTTTTGTGACAAAACAGACCGTAAAGCACAAAATGCAAACATTAAACAAAAATTAATATATAATGTTCGGAAATACGCTTGACAATGGTGGTGAGGTAGGTTAAAATGAAGCGCAATGGTTCGTAAAGAAGGAGGACTGTGCCGATGAAAAAGGAACTGTGGTTCACTTCCGGTCTGCACAGCCTTTGTATACAAAAACACGCGGCAAAATGACATACCGCGTGTTTTTGTATGTGGATTGAGAAAAGGAGCACCAAATGAAAAAAGTTGCGGTCATCATGGGCAGCGACAGCGATCTGCCCGTACTGAAGGGAGCTTTTGAACAGCTCAAAAAGCTGGAGATCCCCTTTGAAGCACATGTATATTCCGCGCACAGAACCCCCGATGAGGCCGCGTCTTTTGCGGCAAACGCCCGTGAAAATGGCTTTGGCGTGCTGATCGCCGCGGCCGGCAAGGCTGCGCATCTGGCGGGTGCCCTGGCAGCGCGTACCACCCTGCCTGTGATCGGCATTCCCGTAAAATCCTCCACGCTGGATGGTCTGGACGCCCTTTTGTCTACCGTACAGATGCCCAGCGGCATGCCGGTGGCAACGGTCGCCATCGACGGCAGCGCCAACGCGGCACTGCTGGCGGCGCAGATTCTGGCGGTGGAAGACGCTGCCCTTGCGGACAAGCTGGCGGCGATGCGCAAAAGCCAGCATGATGCCGTCATCGCCAAAGATGCGGCAATTGTAATTGACTGATTATTGAGTGACTAAGGAGAAGAAAATGAAGAGCCAGAGCGAAAGCTATAAGGCCGCGGGCGTGGATATCACCGCCGGTTACAAGGCCGTTGAATTGATGAAAACCCACATTGCCTCCACGCTGACCAAGGGCGTATGCTCCGATATCGGCGGCTTTGGCGGCCTGTTTGAACTGGACCTGACGGGCATGACCCGTCCCGTACTGGTGAGCGGTACCGACGGCGTGGGCACCAAGCTCAAGATCGCCTTCCTGATGGACAAGCACAACACCGTGGGCATTGACTGCGTAGCTATGTGTGTGAACGATATCATCTGCTGCGGTGCCAAGCCCCTGTTCTTCCTCGACTATATTGCCTGCGGTAAGAACATTCCCGAACGCATTGCCGACATCGTGGCCGGCGTGGCGGAGGGCTGCGTGCAGTCCGGCGCGGCGCTGATTGGCGGCGAGACTGCTGAAATGCCCGGCTTCTATCCTGTGGATGAATACGATCTGGCCGGTTACAGCACCGGTGTGGTGGACCGCAGCCGCATCATTGACAACAAAAAAATGCAGGAAGGGGATGTGATCATCGCCCTGCCCTCCAGCGGTGTGCATTCCAACGGCTTCTCCCTCGTGCGCAAGGTGTTTGATGTTGAAAACTGCGACCTCAAAGCCCCTGTGGCGGAGCTGGGCGGCAAGTCTTTGGGCGAAACGCTGCTGACACCCACCCGCATTTATGTTAAGCCCGTGCTGGCGCTGCTGGAAAAGGTGGCGGTACGCGGCATCTCCCACATCACGGGCGGCGGCTTCTATGAGAACATTCCGAGAAGTATCCCCGAAGGTCTGTGCGCGAAGATCGATCGCAGTGCTGTCAGGGTGCTGCCCATCTTTGACCTGATTGCCAAGACCGGCAACATCCCCGAGCGCGATATGTTCAACACCTTCAACATGGGCGTTGGCATGAGCGTGATCGTTCCCGCCGAGCAGGCGGAGGAAGCCCTTTCCATCCTGCGGGAAAATGGCGAGGACGCCTATGTTATCGGCAGCGTGATTGCTTCGGACGCAAAGATTGTGATATGCTGAGCACCTTTATTTCGGGTATCAGTGCCGGGGTATTGATCGCCATCGGCGGCACGGCATTCCTTTCCTGCGACAGCCGTTATGCCGGCGCACTGCTGTTTGCGGTTGCCCTGCTGTGTATTTGCTGGAAGGGGTATTATCTGTTTACCGGCAAAATCGGCTATGTGACGGAGGATCACAGCGCTGAAAATGTGCTGCGTCTGGTGGTGGGACTGGCGGCAAATCTGCTGACCACCCTGCTGCTGGGATTGCTGCTGCGCTACGCCCTGCCGAACATCGGGCTGACGGCAGAAGGGCTGTGCGCGGCGAAATTACAGCAAAGCTTTTTGCAGACGCTCATCCGTGCGTCCTTCTGCGGCATACTGATGTATCTGGCGGTCAGCGTCTACCGGGAGCAGAAAACGGTGCTGGGCATTGTGTTCTGCATTCCTGTGTTTATCCTGAGCGGCTTTGAGCACTCCATTGCCGATATGTTCTACTTCGGCGCTGCCGGAAAGATAGACTTTTCTGTCATCGGCTTTATCGCCGCGGTGGTGCTGGGCAATACCTTGGGCAGCGTACTGCTGCCGCTGCTGAACAAAGGGGGAAAACCGCGTGAAAAACAATAAGGCAAGCATTGCCGTACTGGTCTCCGGCGGTGGCACCAATCTGCAGGCCCTGCTGGATGCGCAGAAAAGCGGCATCCTCAAAAGCGGCAGCATTGAGCTGGTCATCTCCAACAACGCCTCCGCCTATGCGCTGCAGCGCGCCGCCAATGCGGGTGTGGAAGCGCTGACACTGACAAAAAAGGCCTGCGGCGGTCAGCAGGGAATGGAGGAAGCCATCATCCATGCGCTGGAGGAAAGAGGCATCGACCTCATTATTCTGGCGGGCTTCATGAGCATTCTGAGCGCGGAATTTACCGCCCGCTATGACCACCGTATATTGAACGTCCATCCCTCCCTGATCCCTTCCTTCTGCGGTGCGGGTTTTTATGGTCTGCATGTGCATGAGGCAGCGCTGGCGAAGGGTGTCAAGGTGACGGGTGCGACTGTGCATTTTGTCAACGAGATTCCAGATGGCGGCGAGATCATTTTGCAGAAAGCCGTCAATGTCCATGAGGGGGATACGCCCGAAAAGCTGCAGAAGCGCGTGATGCGCCAGGCAGAGTGGAAGATTTTGCCCGCCGCGGCCGAAAAGGTCAGCGCAAGTTTGATTAACCGACAGGAGAAGTGAGCCATGAATATTTATGAGATCCATAACCTGCCCGAACTGATCCGGGATAACAGCTATGTGGGCCGCGGCATTGTGATCGGCCTGAGCAAGGATGGCAAAAAGGCTGCGACCGCCTATTTTATCATGGGCCGCAGCGCCAACAGCCGCAACCGCGTTTTTTCCGAGCAGGACGGTGTGCTGTATACCAAGCCCTTTGATGAATCCAAGGTCGAGGATCCGAGCCTGATCATCTATGCCGCGCTGCGGAAGAACGGCAGCCGCCTGATCGTGACCAATGGCGACCAGACCGATACCATCGATGATGGTCTGACGGCGGGCAAGAGCTTCAAGGAAGCGCTGGAGAGCCGCGAGTTTGAGCCCGATGCTCCCAACTTCACCCCTCGCATCAGCGGCATCGAGTATTTTGAAAACGGCTCCTTCCGCTATGAGATGAGCATTCTCAAGAGTGCTGATGAGCAGGGCAGCGCCTGCAACCGTTATACCTTCTCCTACAGCCCCATCAAGGGTCTGGGTCATTTTATCCACACCTACATCGGTGATGGCAATCCGCTGCCCACCTTCTGCGGCGAGCCCGAGCGTGTGGAAATTCCCGATAACATCGACGCATTCACCACGACCCTGTGGGATGCGCTGAACCATGATAACCGCATCTCCCTGTATGTGCGCTATACCGATATCGCGACCGGCGCGGAAGACAACCGCATGATCAATCAGAACAAGTAAGGAGCGGCAACAATGAAAGAGTTTGAACTGAAATACGGCTGCAACCCCAATCAGAAGCCTGCGAAGATTTTGATGACCGATGGCAGAGACCTGCCCATTGAGATCCTGAACGGCCGCCCCGGCTATATCAATTTTCTGGATGCTTTCAACTCCTGGCAGCTGGTGCGTGAGCTGAAGACGGTGCTCAACATGCCCGCCGCGGCTTCCTTCAAGCATGTCAGCCCCACCTCTGCTGCTCTGGGTCTGCCCCTGAGCGACAAGCTCAAGAAAGCCTGCTTTGTGGAGGATATCAAAGGTCTGGACGAGTCTCCTCTGGCTTGCGCCTATGCCCGTGCCCGCGGCACCGACCGCATGAGCTCCTTCGGCGACTGGATCGCCCTGTCCGATGTCTGCGATGTGACGACCGCCCGTCTGGTATCCCGCGAGGTGAGCGACGGCATCATTGCCCCCGGCTATGAACCCGAAGCACTGGAGATCCTGAAGGGCAAGCGCAAGGGCACCTACAATGTGGTGCGCATCGATCCCGATTATGTGCCCGAAGAAGTCGAGCGTAAACAGGTATTTGGCATCACCTTTGAGCAGGGACGCAACAACTTCCGCATCGATCATGATCTGCTGAAAAATATCGTGTCCGCCAACAAGGACCTGCCCGAAAGCGCTGCCCGCGATCTGATCATCTCTCTCATCACCCTCAAATATACGCAGAGCAACTCCGTCTGCTACGCGGTGGATGGTCAGGCCATCGGCGTGGGTGCCGGTCAGCAGAGCCGTATCCATTGCACCCGTCTGGCGGGCAGCAAAGCCGATACCTGGTTCCTGCGTCAGTGTGACAAGGTGCTGAATCTGCCCTTCCGTCCCGAACTGAAGCGTCCCGATCGCGATAACGTGATCGATGGCTATATCAACAAGAATGAAGAGGACGTCTGCGCCGAGGGCATCTGGCAGAAGTATTTTACCACCCGTCCCGAACCCCTGACCGCCGAGGAAGCCCGCGAGTATCTTTCCACCATCAGTGGTGTGGCGCTGGGCTCTGACGCGTTCTTCCCCTTCAGCGATAACATTGAGCGTGCCCACAACAGCGGCGTCAGCTACATTGCCGAGCCCGGCGGCTCCATCCGCGATGACGCGGTGATCGATTGCTGCGACAAGTACAACATGGTGCTGGCCTTTACTGCCATGCGTCTGTTCCACCATTGATTCGGAGGCACACATGAAGCTGATCGTGATCGGCGGCGGCGGCCGTGAGCATGCCATTATCAAAAAACTGCGGGAGAATCCCGCGGTGGAAAAGATCTACGCCCTGCCCGGCAACGGCGGTATGGCGGAAGATGCCGAGTGCGTGGCCATCGGTGCCACGGAGATCGACAAAATCGTATCCTTTGCCGTGGAAAACCACATTGACTACGCCGTAGTGGCACCCGATGACCCGCTGGTGCTGGGCTGTGTGGATGCCTTGGAGGAAAAGGGCATTCCCTGCTTTGGTCCCCGTGCCAACGCGGCCATCATTGAAGGCAGCAAGATCTTTTCCAAAAACCTGATGAAAAAGTACGGCATCCCCACTGCTGCCTACGAGGTGTTTGACAGCGCCGAAGCGGCTTTGGAGTATCTGGAGCAGACGAGCTATCCCACCGTCATCAAGGCGGATGGTCTGGCACTGGGCAAGGGTGTCATCATTGCGCAGAGCCGCGAGGAAGCTGAAGAAGCCGTCAGGGAAATGATGCAGAACGGCAAGTTCGGCAAGAGCGGCGAAAGAGTGGTTATTGAAGAATTTTTGACCGGTCCCGAAGTATCCGTGCTGGCGTTTACCGACGGCAAGTGCGTCAAGCCCATGGTGTCTTCCATGGA
>JAKSQG010000037.1 GCA_024404275.1 Clostridia bacterium
CCAAGCGGACTGCCGCGGATGACCGTGCGTTTGCGGAAAACTTTGAAAAACTGATTCAAAAAGCACTTGCTTCCATTTCTTGAATCCGAAAGGTTCTTGAATCCGAAAGGAGTTCTTATGTGGGCATTGTTTGCGGCCGGTTCCGCCGTGTTTGCGGCGCTGACCTCCATTCTGGCAAAGATAGGAATCAAAGGCGTAAATTCCACGCTGGCCACCGCCATCCGTACGGTGGTGGTCGTTATTATGTCCTGGGGCATGGTCTTTCTGACCCATGTGCAAAGCGGTCTTGGTGAAATCAGCAGACGCAGCTGGCTGTTTCTCATTCTTTCCGGTCTGGCCACAGGTGCTTCCTGGCTTTGCTATTACCATGCGCTGCAAATCGGAAAAGCTTCACAGGTCGTGCCTATCGACAAATTGAGTGTGGTCATCACACTGATTCTCGCCTTCCTTTTCCTGCATGAACAGTTCACCGTAAAATCACTGATTGGCTGCTTGCTGATTGGTGCCGGCACACTGATGATGGTTCTGTAATCAGCCATGCGTCGATTATTCGAGCAGTTAAAAAGCCATGCCGCGGAATGCAAGCTTACCCTTCCGGCGGTTTACCTTGCCATAAAGAAAAAAGAGACGCCCTTCTTTGCCAAAGCGTTGGCTATCCTCACCCTCGTCCTCGCCCTTTCCCCCATTGACCTGATTCCGGATTTCATTCCCGTACTGGGCCTTCTTGATGACGTGATCCTTCTGCCCTTGCTGATGGCAGCCGCCATTAGCTTGATTCCGGCAGAAACAATGGAAGCCTGCAAAGCCGAAGCGGAAGGGCTTTGGACCGATAACAAGCCCGGAAAATGGTATTACGCGCTTCCCATTGTAATATTCTGGGGATTGGTACTGTGGAGCATCACCGTCGGTGTACTGCGCCTCTTTCATCCCCGATAATCAAAATGCCCTTTCGTGTATACTTTTCGGAGGATTTACCTTAATGAAAACAATCGATATCATCGGCAAAAATTATCACGGTCACTGGGACAAAACCCGCACTGCCTGCAGAGGAATCGTGACCGATGGAAACCTTATTCTGCTCTCTTTTGAAGTTCAAACCGGTCAATGGATGCTTCCCGGCGGAGGGGTTGAAGGCAACGAAAGCGATGAAGCCTGCTGCATCCGGGAGATTGCCGAGGAAACCGGCATCATCACAGTACCCTCTCCCTGTTTGCTTGAAATCGATGAATATTACGAAAACTGCAAATGGGTCAATCGGTATTTCGTCTGCAAAGCCATCGGCACAACGGAAACAAAGCTGACCGACAAAGAAAAAGAAGTGGGAATGGAAAAGAGGTGGATCCCCATTTCCGAGATCAAGTATATTTTTTCGCAGTATCCCGCTTTTGAAGAAAAAGACGAAATACGCAGAGGCTTGTATTTTAGAGAATACACCGCATTGAAGGAATTGGGATATTGACCGCAAAAAAACGGGACAGAGCAGTGCATCCACAGTCTGTCCCGTTATCCGTATTCTCTTTGATGAAAGACGATGATCCGTATCCTGTCACTTCAGCTGGGTCGATTGTCCCGGCTGCCAGCTTTGCGCCTTATCGATCATGTCCCATGAGACATGGCAATAACCACCGGGATTCTTATCCAGATACTTCTGATGATATTCCTCCGCTGTGTAAAAGCACTGCAGCCGCTCACACTCCACCGCCACGGGCTGTCCAAGCTTTCGGGACAATTGATCCAGGGAAGTACGTGCAATGGTCAGGTCACTGTCATTATCGGCATAAACACCGGTACGATACTGTGTGCCCACATCCTCGCCCTGACGATTGACCGACAGCGGATCGATGATGTTATAAAAGAGTTCCAACAGCGTTTCCAGCGTCAGCACTTCGTCATCGTAATGCACATGAACCGTTTCGGCGTGACCTGTCTCGGTATGCTTGACGGTGTCATAGGAGGGATGTTCCACCCGACCGTTGGCAAAACCAACTTCGGTGGAAACAACGCCCTTCAATTGAGAGATAAACTTTTCCGCGCCCCAGTAGCAGCCGCCGGCCAGCCAGATTTCCTTGATCATCTTCCTGTCCTCCTCGGTCATTGATGATTCATTATACCTTTTCTCATGATTTTTGTCGAGCGGCAGGATTTCCCTTTTACATTGCCACGAAAGATGTTATAATAGCAAATGACACTTTTATGTGGGAGACCTTCATGAGTCATTATCAATTGATTGCATTCGATATGGACGGAACGCTGCTGGATTCCTCCAAGCGTATCCTTCCCTCCTCCCTTCGTGCCATTGACCGCGCGGTAAAAGCCGATAAAGCCGTAGTCATTTCCACAGGACGCAACCCCCGCGAGATCGATGTGTTTGATGATCAGCTGAGTTCTGTGCGTTATCGCATCTCCTGCAGCGGCGCACTGGTCTATGACAGGCAGGAGAATCAATCCATTTTTGCCGTTCCGATTCCGGATGAAACGGTTCAGGAAATCTTCCGGCGTTTTCATGATCTGGATGTCTGCATTCATATTCTTTCTTATGAAAGTGTGTTTCAAAAAGATAAATTGGATAACATCCAGGAATACCACATGGAAGCCTACGGACCTTTGTTCCATCAGATCTGTGTCCTGACCGATAATATTGAGCAAAAATGGCACGCAGAGCATTTTCCCGCTTTCAAGTTGAACATCTATTCCCGCACCCCCGAAGCGCGGTAGAAGCATCTTGTCCTGCTCAAAGATCTGCCCGTGCAGTGTGTTTACTCCGAAAGCACCGCCCTTGAGCTTTCCGCCGCGGGCATCTCCAAAGCCGCCGGGCTTGAAGCGTTGTGTAAACATCTGCATATTCCAATGGAGGATACCATCGCCGTCGGCGATGCCGACAACGATATGGTCATCCTTTCCGCCGCGGGAATGGGAATTGCCATGGGCAACGCCATTCCCCGCGTTCTCTCCGCCGCAGACGCCGTGGTCGCGGATAACGACCATGACGGATGCGCCGAAGCCATTGATCGCTGGCTGCTGAAGTAAGCAGTTTTCCCCCAAATATTCAAACACGGAGGTTTCTATGCTCGACCTGTATGTCGCACAGGATGTCATTGCCTGTGCCCTCTCCACCGGCGGTGACTTTGCCGAAATTTTTCTGGAGGATCGTATCAACAACAGCTTGACCATGCGTTCCGGCTCCATCGAAACGGTCTCCTCCGGACGTCTGCACGGTGCGGGCGTTCGCGTCTATCAGGGCACCCGCGGCGTGTATGTGTACACCAACGACACCACCCGCGAGGGACTTCTTGCCTGCGCCAAAAAGGCTGCCGGCGCGCTGAAGGGCGCCACTCTGACCGCTCCCCTGCCTCTGGCCATCTCCACCCACACCAATATCCATCCCATCGTGCTCCGGCCTTCTGAAGCCGATGCCCGCCGCAAGATTGAAAAAATGCGTGCGGCACAGAGCGTGATGGCGGATTATCCCGAGGTCGTCCAAACCCGCATCGGCTACAACGACAGCGAACAGAACGTCTGGATCGCCAACAGCGAAGGTCTGTACACCACCGATACCCGTACTTATACCCGCATGGGCATTGTCGCTACCGCCAGCAACGGTACAGAGAATCAGTCCGGTTCCTCTGCCCCCGGTGCCATGATGGGCTTTGAGCTCTTCGATCAGTATATCGATCCCAAAGCCCACGCCAAAATCGCCGCCGAAATGGCTGTCACCATGCTCCATGCCCCGCTCTGCCCTGCCGGCATCATGCCTGTTGTCATCGACAACGGTTTTGGCGGCGTCATTTTCCACGAAGCCTGCGGCCACTCTCTGGAAGCGACCAGTGTGGCTCAGGGCACCAGCGAGTTCTGCGGTAAGCTGAACACCCGCGTGGCCAGTGACCGCGTGACCGCCATTGACGACGGCACCATCCCCAACGCCTGGGGCAGTGAGAATGTCGACGATGAAGGTACCCCCACCACCCGCCTGGTGCTGATTGAAAACGGCATCCTGAAGAATTACATGGTGGACCGTCTGAACGGCCGCCGTATGAACACGGCACCCACCGGTAATGCCCGCCGTCAGAGCTATGCCTTCGCCCCCACCAGCCGCATGCGCAACACCTATCTTGCCGCCGGTCAGGATGACGAAGCCGAAATGATCGCCACCATGGGCGACGGTCTGTATGCAAAGAGTATGGGCGGCGGTTCCGTCAACCCTGCCACCGGTGAGTTCAACTTTGCCGTAGCCGAAGGCTATCTGGTCAAGGACGGCAAGATTGTTCACCCCGTACGCGGCGCCTCCCTGATTGGGCGCGGCAGTGAGATTCTGCCCCGCATTGACCGCGTCGGCCGCAACATGACCATGGCTCAAGGCATGTGCGGTTCCATCAGCGGCAGCGTTCCCACCAATGTCGGTCAGCCTATGATCCGTGTCAGCTCCATCACGGTCGGCGGCGGATGCTGAGGAGGTACAGTATGAAAGCATTTATCGATCGTCTTTTGAAAACCGCACTGGAAAACGGTATCGAGGCCGCCGAAGTATATCAGGCCTCCTCTGACAGCTTCCGTGCCATGGCCCACAACGGCGAGGTCAGCGATTATTCCGTATCCTCTGCCTCCGGTCTTTCCCTGCGCGGCATTTATCAGGGCAAAATGGGTTACGCCTCCACAGAGGCGATGGATGAGGAAGCCATTGGGCAGCTCATCCGCGGGGTCAAAGAGAGTGCTGAACTGGTGGACTCAAATGACCCCGCTGAGATTTATACTGTTGGCGATGAATACACCGAAACGGATACCTATGCCCCGGCGTTGGAGACCGTCACCGAAGAGCAAAAGTTGGACCTGCTTCTGAAGCTGGAAAAGGCCGCTCTTTCCACCGGTGACAAGCGCATCAGCAACATCGGACGAGTCATGGTGATGACAGGCAGCGGCAGCCGCATGCTGGTCAACACCAACGGTCTCAATCTGACCAGCCGCTCCAATCACGCCGCCGCCATGCTTTCCGTTGTCGCCCGCGACGAAGGCCGTGTTGCCACCGGCGGTTCCTTCCAGACCGCCCGTGACTTTTCACAGCTGAACGCCGAAAAGATCACCGCCGAAGCCGTCGAGGAAGCCCTGTTTTATCTTTACGCCTCCCCCATTGCCAGCGGCAGTTATCGCGTCATCATCGACCGCCGCTGCATGCCCGATCTGCTGCAGACCTTCAGCGGTGTCTTTTCCGCCGATATGGCTCAGAAGGGACTTTCCCTGCTGAAGGACAAAGAGGGTGAAATGATTGCCGCCCCCTGTGTCACCCTGATGGATGACCCGCACATGAAAGACGGTTTTGGCACCGATTCCTTTGACGCCGAAGGCGTAGCTACCCAAGTAAAGGCAGTGATTGAAAACGGTCGTCTGACCACCCTGCTGCACAATCTCAAAACTGCCCGCAAGGCCGGTGTCGCCTCCACAGGCAATGCCGGCAAAGCCGGTTATGCCGCCCCGGTGGATATCCGTCCTTACAACTTCTATTTCAAGCCGGGCACCAAAACACTGGAAGAGATGATGGCGGATATCGGCAACGGTGTTGTCATCACCGAGGTTTCCGGTCTGCACGCGGGCGCCAATCCGCTCAGCGGCGATTTCTCCCTGCTCTCCAAAGGTTACACCGTGGAAAACGGCAAAAAAGGTCACGCGGTGGAGCAGATTACCCTCGCCGGCAACTTCTACACCATGCTCAAAAACATCCGCTGCGTGGGCAGCGACCTGGAATTTGTCGGCAGTCCCTTCGGCAGTCCCTCCGTGGATGTGGGCGAAATGGTCATCGCCGGCAAATGATCCTTCGTTTTATACAGACGATCCGGGTTCAACCGGGTCGTCTTGTTTTTTGCATTGCTTTACGGTATAATATAGAATGAGTAAGGAGGTGTCTGTATGCGCTATTTGCGTCGCTTTATCTGGTATATTGCCACACGGCTGCTGATTGTTCTGCTGTGTCTGGGCATTCTGACAGTCACCTTTTACTTTGCCATGAACGCCAGCAACATCTACGTCATCATCAAGGATGGCATGGCGCGCCGTGCGCAGGTCGTCATGCGTATTGAGAAAAGCGATGAATTAAACCGCTATTTTTCCTCTGTCTGGATTTCCCGTGACGCGCTGGTGCAAGCGGCGGAAAATGGCAGCGGACCTTATGAAAACTGCAATATCACCGGCATTGATCACCGTATCTCCCTGTCCTATGTTTGGTGCTGGCCCTGGGACAGCACCGCCACCGCACAGATCACCGAAACGATTCCTTCAATCGACGGTCGTTCGATCACCGGGACCGTTCCAAAGTGGAATAACGCCCGCTACTCGGTAGCGCTGACAAAGGAAAACGGACAATGGAAAATCAAGGATCTGACTGTATTGGAATGGCTGAATGATGAATGAGCCGATTCTGTCGCTGGCCCCGATGGCCGGCATTACCGACTGGCCCACACGGCTGCTTTGCTGTGAGCAAGGGTGCAACTATACCACCACCGAGATGATCAGCGCCATGGGGCTATTACAAGCACCTTCCGATTCCGTTGTATACCGGTATCTGCTCAGTGTCAGTCCCGATGAAAAACCGCCTGTCGCACAGCTCTTCGGGCATGAGCCCGGCTATTTGGCCCAAGCAGCGGCAAAGCTGACTGATATGGGCATTTTCAGCGGCATCGATATCAACATGGGCTGCCCCGCCCCCAAGGTGACCGGCTCCGGCTCGGGCAGCGCGCTGATGCGTGATCTGCCCCTGGCGGAAAAGATCATCAAAGCTGTTCGGAAAAGCACCTCCCTGCCGCTAAGCGTCAAGATGCGTCTGGGCTGGGACGAGCAGCATATCACCGCCCCCGAGCTGGCTCACATCTGTGAGGACAGCGGCTGTGATCTCATCACCGTACACGGCCGCACCCGCGACCAACAATACTCGGGGCAGGCTGACTGGGACGCTATTGCCGCCATCTGCGACGTTGTTCATCTTCCGGTGCTTCTGAACGGAGACATCACTACTGCAGATGATGCCCTGCGTGCGCTTCAATACTGCCGCTGTGCCGGCATTGCCATCGGCCGCGGTGCACTCGGAAACCCCTTTATTTTTTCCCAGATTGCCTCCGCTCTTAAAGGCGAAGTTCCCACGCTTCCCACTGTCCGGCGGCTGACGGACATCGCCGTGCGCCATGTCCGCCTGATGGCAGAATGGAAGGGTGAACGGGGAGCCGTGATCGAAATGCGCAAACACCTGTGCTGGTACATTCACGGCAAGCCCGGCGCTGCCCGTCTGCGTACCCGCATCGTGACAACCGAATCCCTGACAGATGTAATCGAACTGTTAAACGAATATGCCGAAACAGCCGTTTGTCCCCTCTAATCCTTCTTGACATTTGGCAGTCGTCGTACTATAATCTTCTCGAATCCCGATTAAATCAATCGGAATTTGAAAGGAGCGGCTTATGAAGGTCTCCGCAAGGGGAAAATACGCCTTGATGGCCATGATGTATCTGGCCGAAAAGAACGGCGATGGTCCGCAGTCACTGCGTTCCGTAGCGCAGGATCTGCTGCCTGAACAATATACCGAGCAGCTGCTCGGCAGCCTCCGCAAGGCCGGACTGGTGTCCACCACACGCGGCGTTCTTGGCGGATATAATCTGTCCCGTCCGCCGGCAGAAATCAGCGTCGGCCAGATTCTGGATGCTACCGAAGGACCGGTCAGTCTCTCCTCCTGTGCCACCGATGAACCTTCCTGTCCGCATACCGGTAAATGCCGTACCCAAAAAGTATGGGAATACCTGACCGATCGGATCAACGGTCTTCTCTATGGTCTCTCCCTGCAGGATATACTGGATTCAAAGGAGATGGAATAAACTTGAATCGCATTTATATGGATAACGCCGCCACTACGGCGGTCTCTCCCGCAGTCGTTGAAAAAATGCTGCCCTATTTCACCGAATGCTACGGCAACGCCAGCAGCATTCATTCCACAGGCCGTGACGCCCGCAAAGCACTGGAAGAAGCCCGCCGTCGTGTAGCCGCCGTGCTCAACTGCAGCCCCAACGAGATTTATTTCACTTCCGGCGGTTCCGAAAGCGACAACTGGGCCCTGAAGGGCGCCGCCTTTGCCAACCGCAAGAAGGGCAAGCACATCATCACCTCCGCGGTGGAGCATCATGCCATCCTGCACACCTGCGAATACCTCGAAAAGCAGGGTTGTGAGATCACTTACATTCCCGTGGATGCTGACGGTCTGGTCAACCCCGCCGATGTGGAAGCCGCCATCCGTCCCGATACCATCCTGATTTCCATCATGGCCGCCAATAATGAGATTGGCACCATCGAACCTATCGAAGAGATCGCTGCCATCGCCCATGCGCATGGGGTACTGTTCCACACCGACGCCGTGCAGGCCATCGGTGCCATCCCGGTCGATGTGCAGAAGATCGGCTGCGATATGCTTTCCCTGTCCGCGCACAAGTTCCACGGCCCCAAGGGCGTGGGTGTGCTGTATATCCGCAAGGGTGTGCGTCTTGAAAACTTCATGCACGGCGGTGCGCAGGAGCGCGGACGCCGCGCCGCCACCGAAAATGTGCCCGGAATCGTCGGTCTGGCCGAAGCCATCACGCTGGCGACCGAAAATCTGGAAGAGAAGAACGCACGCATTGCCGCTCTTCGCGATCAGCTGATCGACGGTCTGACCGCGCTGCCCTATGTTCGTCTGAACGGTCACAGAACCAAGCGTCTTCCCGGCAACTGCAACATTTCCGTACAGTTCATCGAAGGCGAAGCTCTGCTGCTGAGACTGGACCTGGCCGGCATTGCCGCCTCCAGCGGTTCCGCCTGTACCTCCGGTTCACTCGACCCCTCTCATGTGCTGCTGGCCATCGGTCTGCCGCACGCCATTGCCCACGGCAGCCTGCGTCTTTCCCTGTCTGATACAAACACCCAGGAAGACGTCGATTATGTACTGAACACCCTGCCCGGCATCATTGAAACCCTGCGTTCCATGTCTCCCCTCTACCAAGACTTTATGGAGGAACAGAAATAATGTATTCCGAAAAAGTAATGGATCATTTCAGCAACCCCCGCAATGTGGGCGAGATTGAAAACGCCGACGGCGTCGGCACGGTCGGCAATGCCAAGTGCGGCGACATCATGCGCATGTTCCTGAAGGTGGAAAACGGCATCATTACCGATGTCAAGTTCAAGACTTTCGGCTGCGGCGCTGCCATCGCCACCAGCTCCATGGCCACCGAAATGGTCAAAGGCAAGACCCTGAAGGAAGCGCTGCAGCTGACCAATGCCGCTGTTGCCGAAGCACTGGACGGTCTGCCGCCCGTAAAAATGCACTGTTCCCTGCTGGCTGAAGAAGCCGTCAAGGCCGCCGTTGAGGATTATATGAAAAAGCATCCGGACGCGGTCATCTGATCACCGGAGGAGATCATGCCGGAAATTCATGGCAACACCGAAGGCGTACGCACCAGTGTGCTCAAAACGCTGGAAACGCTTTATGATGTCACAATCGATTCTGAAGAATACCTGCCCACCGAGCTTGCTTCGGTCATGGGCAGGTATTCGTGCGCTTTAAACAGAGAAATTTCCCTTTATATCAGCCGCGACGGCGAAATCATGGATATCACCATCGGCGATACGGGCAGCGTTCCGCTCTCCGGCATCCGCCTTCGCCGCAGCCTCAAAAAGCTCTCCCGCATCCGCTGCATTCACACCCATCCGAGAGGCTCTGCCGAGCTGTCGGATGTCGACCTTTCGGCGCTCAAATCCCTGATGCTGGACAGCATGTGCTCTCTCGGTGTCGATACCGAGGGCCGCATCACCGGCGTACAGGCTTCTTTCCTGCACGAAAAAGTGAACGGAGAACCCATCCCGGTCTGTACACCCATCTATCCCCTGAAGCGTTTGCCGCAGCGGGAATGGATGAATGAGATCCTTCTGTCTGAAACCCGTGTACAGCAAGGTGAGGACAAGGACGAGACCGACGCCCCTGAGCGGGCCATTCTGGTGGGTATTGATACCGATGAGTCGCTGAACGAGCTGCAGGCATTGGCCGAGAGCGCGGGCGCCGTTGTCATCGGCCGCTCCCTGCAGAAAAAGGCTCATCCCGACTCTGCCACCTATGTGGGCAGCGGCAAAGCCGATGAGCTCTCCCTTACCGCACAGGCCATGGAGGCCGATGTCATCATTGTGGATGATGAGCTGACCGGCGCGCAGACCCATAATCTGGAAGATATCATTGGTGTCAAGGTCGTGGACCGCACTGCCCTGATTCTGGATATCTTTGCGCAGCGTGCCCGCACCGCCGAAGGCCGCCTGCAGGTCTCTCTGGCGCAGCTGAAATATCAGTCCACCCGTCTGATCGGTCAGGGTCTGGTGTTGTCCCGTCTGGCCGGCGGTATCGGTACCCGCGGTCCCGGTGAAAGCAAACTGGAAATGGACCGCCGCCGCATCCGCGAGCGCATCACGCTGCTGCGCCGCGAGCTTCAGGAGCTGGAAAACCAGCGTATGCTCCGCCGCAAGGCACGCGAAAAAAACGCCATCCCCGTTGTCGCACTGGTGGGTTACACCAACGTTGGTAAATCCACTCTGCTCAATCGGGTCAGCGGCGCTGATGTCTATGTACAGGATCGCTTGTTTGCCACGCTGGATGCCACCTCCCGCAATGTTCAATTGCCTGACGGCGGAGAGTACCTGCTGGTGGATACCGTCGGTTTCATCCGCAAGCTGCCGACCGAGCTGGTCGAGGCTTTCCATTCCACCTTGGAAGAGGCTGCTTTGGCCGACCTGCTGATCATCGTGAACGATTACTCCTCACCGGATATGCTGCCGCAGTACGAGGTCGTCTGTCAGGTGCTTGAGCAGCTTGGCGCCACCTCGCAGCCCCGCATCCATGTGCTTAATAAGTGCGATGCCGCTCCGGAGGAAGAGTTTGACCCACTGCCCAACGCAATTCGCATCTCCGCCAAGACAGGTGAGGGGCTTGAGTCATTGACGGCCGCCATCGCCGCCGCACTGCGCCAGGGTGAACGCAAAGTAGAAGTACTGGTTCCCTTCGCTGATTACAACGTTGTCAGCGAGATCCGTGCCCAAGGGCGCATTCTGAATGAGGATTATACCGATAACGGAACACAAGTCAGCTGCATGCTCGATGAGGCCGCTTACGGCCGTTTGCTTTCCCGTTATCCGCACATTTTCGATCCGCAGTAAGTTTCTCAGATGAGGTGACCATGCTTAAACGCGTTCTGCTGCCGGCTTTGCTGCTTTTGCTTCTTTTTTCCATGGTACAGGCTGAGGAGCTTTCCCCCCTGCTGGAAAATGGCGGCATCCTGCAGCTGGTGAACAAAAAACACGCGCTGGATAAAAGCTATGCTCCGGACGACCTTGTCCAACCGCAGGTCGATACCCGCAAGGAGAGCCTGAAGGACAGCATTTATATGCGGCCCGAAGCCGCCGCAGCGCTTGAAGAAATGTTCATGTCTGCCATCCGCGAATCAAACGTCAAGCTGTTGGCCGTTTCAGGCTATCGTGCTTACGGAATCCAGCAGATTCTGTTTAACCGCAAAGCTTCCGCGGTCGGCGCTCAGAAGGCCAATCTGACCGTCGCACGTGCGGGACAGAGCGAACATCAAACAGGGCTGGCCATGGATGTGCAGTGCAGCGATACCCCTACACTCAGCTCGGATTTCGGCAAGACCCGGGAAGGTCAGTGGGTCGCGGAGAACGCACACCGGTTCGGCTACATCGTTCGCTACAAAGCCGAATGGGTGGATGCCACCGGTTATGCTTTTGAACCATGGCACATTCGTTATATCGGCATCCCCCACGCCACCGCCGTCCACATGCTGGACATTCCCTACGAAACATATTATGAATATATGATCAAGCTTCCCGCCTATGCCATTGAACGCGGCAACGCCTATCTTTTGGCCGGCGCTGTACAAGACCTGATGAACGGCGACAAATCCGTTCTAAGCATCCTTGAAGCCGCTTCGGCCGATGAGGAAGCCGCTTTGAAAGCCGCTACCGCCCGTTACCTGCCCGATGAGGTCAGCTATCAGGAGGCCGTATGGCAGGTGTATCCCACTCCCGCGCCCACACTTGCGCCCC
>JAKSQG010000038.1 GCA_024404275.1 Clostridia bacterium
GGCAGGGCGGAAGCCGAAGAACCACACCAGAGCGATCAAAACCAGAAAGCCCAGAAAAGCACTGCCGCCGCTGCTCTTTTCCTCCGTGCGGCCCACGGCGCCCGCGGCGTTGTTGGTTTTGCCGCTGCTCGCCGGGCCCTTCAGGGCGGATTCAATGCGGTTCAGCGCCGTTTTGACCGCGGAGCCGTAGTTGCCGTTGCGCATGTCCCGGTCCATCGCGTCATAAATGCCCTCCAGCACGCTGTCGGGCAGCTTGCTCATGCACGTGCCGCTGGTGACCAGCGTGTAATTGCGCACATCCATGGCAATGACCAGAATGACGTTGTTCTCCTTGAAGTGGTTGTAATCCACCAGGTCGGCGGCGTATTGACCGATCTCCATGCCGCGGCTGTCGTTGGTGGTGGCGACCACGCAATCGATGTTGTAGTTGTTGGAAATGTTGTTGCACAGGGTGGTGATGCTGGAAAGCTCCGAGGCGGTAAACAGCTCTGCCTTATCCGCCACGCGGTTTTCCGCAAGGGCGGGGCAGACCAGCAGCAGCATCACCAGACACAGGGTCAGAATGCGTTTCATGGGGTCTTCTCCTTTTGTCAGAAGCTGCGTCCGCTGCCTCCGCCGCCGTGATGCGTGCCGGAGGAGCCGGTGAAGCCACCGCCGCCCGAAGAGGACTTCTGTTCGATACGGCGGCGCACCGTGGTGGTGTACAGATAGATATCACGGGAAACGTTGAGGCGCACGCCGTCGGTATAATTGACCGCCTGCTCCTGACGGCGCATGGTGTTCATTTTGCCCTTCTGGACGGCTGCAATGATCCAGCCAATGATGAGCGCGACAGGCACGGCATACACCGCCGCCTTGCCGATGCGCTCGGTCACGGCTTCGCCATGATGCGGCAGAGCGGCCTTATCGGGACCCATCTGCAGATAGCGTTCAATGCGGTTCAGGGCGGTTTTGACAGCGGAGGCATAGCGGCCGTTTTTCATGCTGCTTTCCATGGCGTCATAGATCTCTTCGAGGCGGTCATCGGACAGCGTGTATTCACAGCTGCCGGTGGTCACCGCCACATACTTGCGCTGATCCATGGCAATGACCAGGATCACATTGTCCTTTTTGAAGCCGTTGTAATCCACCAGGTCGGCGGCGTACATGCCGGCCGACATGCCGCGGCTGTCGTTGGTGGTGGCCACCACGCAGTCGATATCATACTGCTCGCTGATGGTATCGCACAGCTGGGAAATGGTGCTCAGGTCACTCGGGCTGAACAGGTTGGCTTTATCCGCCACACGGTTCGTCGCCAGAGCGGAAGAAGCAAGCATCAAAAGACAAAGCAGTACCAAAACAAAACGTTTCATTCTCTTTGCCCCTCCTCAGCGGAAAAGATAGATGAGGGCGGCCACAACCGCCTCACAGATGCCGGCATATTCCAGCACGGACAGCAGGTACTTCTTTTTATCCACCGGCAGCGTGCCCACCACCTTGCCCGTCTGACCGTTGACGGCAAAGGGGTAGCTTTCGCCGTTGTAGCGCACGGTCAGCAGCCACACGGGCATCAGGGCATAACGGACACGGCCGCTGTGCACCGACACACGGTTCGATACTTCGGTCACCGTGGCGTAGCCGATGACGGTATCCCGCAGCGCCTTTTTGGCGGAGGTGGTCACGCGCTCGCTGGCGCGGGGGGCGCAGCTTTCCACCGTTTCATCCTTGCAGTCCGCCTGATAGCCGGCAAAATAACCGGGGTCAAAGGGGCGTTCGGCACTGTAATCAAAGGGCTCAATGGCCTCGGTCAGCACGTTGGCCACGCGGCTGCAGGCATCCACCGGCACACGCTCAAAGCGCATATCGCCGGCACGCTCCACATAGAAGTGGTCGGTGTGGGTCTCCTCCCAGTTGCCGTGACGGTGCGTGCGCACACGCGTGGTACGGTAGGAGGCACGGGCAAAGGTATCGGCGTCAAAGAGGTAATAGGGCACATACAGACCCGTGACCTCTTCCACGCGGCAGGAGCGGATAAAATCGGTCGGCAGCAGACGCTTTCTGCGGAAATGCACCCGCAGCTTGGCCTCGGCTTCCTCCCGGCTGACCGTGAAGGGAATGACCGAATCGGGGCGCAGACCGCCGGAGAAGCGCTCGCCCACCAGCAGGTTGTTGCCGCAGTACACACAGGTGGACGCTGCGGTGGAGGGCGCGGTCACGATGACGGCGCCGCAGTTGGGGCAGGTATGCTCCTCCATCTGGGCGGATTCCTCCGCAGAGTAATCACCGGTGGGGGCAAAACGTTCCCACGCGAACTCCGATTCCACGCCGTCCTCGGCCATGGATTCGGTCAGCTGACGCATATCCTCTTCTTTATATTCATAGCCGCAGCCGGAGCATTTGAGGCCATCGCCGTTCCACAAAAGCGGCGCGCTGCAGGCCGGGCACTGATAGGTCTGAACAGACATACAAAAAACCTCCTTGTGTATTGGGCTTATCATACCATAAAACCATGCATTGGACAACAAAAAATGCCGGAGGTTTTTGCCTCCGGCAAAATGTTTGGGCTTACTTGCCCATGTCGAGGATGGGCAGCATCGTGCTTCCCTCGCCCGCCATGTAGGTGGGCAGCTTGCCGTCCCAGCGCTGCGCGTAATAATACTGCACCAGCTCCGGAGTCAGGGATTCATTCAGCTTGCGGTTCATTTCGGCTTCACGCTCACCGGCGTACTGTGCGGCTTCCGCCTGAATGCGGGCCACGTCGGCATCCGCCTGCGCCTGAATACGCTGACGCTCTGCCGCCTGCTGCGCTTCCATGGTGGCCTGCGCCTGCTCGATCTCCGCCTTCAGTTTGCTCTGCTGGGCGACCTGCTTGGCTTCGACCGCGTCGGTGAAGGCATCGGCAAAGTCGATGTCCTCGATGGACACGCTGATGATGTTGATGCCGTACACGTTCATCTCGTTCTTGAGGTTGTCACGCACCTGAATGGAAAGCTGCTCGCGGGAGGAGATCAGCTCCTCCGCCGTGTACTTGGAGAACACTGCCTTCATGTTTTCCATCAGACGGGGATAGACCAGCGTGCCGAAGTAGGAGACGCCTACATCCTTGAACAGGTTCATGGCGGTGGTCTTGTTGATGTTGTAGTTGACCGAGCCGCGGACATTGACCTGCTGGATATCGCTGGAGAAGGCCTCGGTGGCAAAGGTGTTCTTCTGCTCGCGGTTATCCATGTTGATGACCTGCTGGAAGGGGCTCTTGAGATGGAAGCCGGCGTCCAAAGTGTAATCCGCCACACGACCGAAGGTGGTCAGGATGCCGGTATAGCCGGTAGGCACCACAGCGGTGCAGGCTGTGCCCAGCACGACGAGCAGGATCACCGCAAGGATGATCACCACCAGACGTACGGTGTTCTTCTTCTGACGGGCATTGACATTGAAATTGACATTGCTCATGGTTTCGTACCTCCTGTTGATGGCATGAGTATAGCCGAACATCCCCCGTTCTGCAAGGGCTTTTGCACGAAAACCGCCTGCGGCGTGCTCCAACACCGTATTTTGACGCACAAAAAAACCGCCCCTTGCAGGAGCGGATTTTTACCGGCCAATCACTCGGCGCTGGCAGCAGAGATCGCGCGAACGACTTTGCCGCTGCGCAGGCAGCGGGTGCAAACGTTCAGATGCGTAGGACGGCCCTCCACCAGCACACGGACGCGCTGAATGTTGGGGGCGTACATACGACCGGTCTTGTTTTCAGCATGGCTGACACGGTTGCCGTTCATCTGGCCCTTGCTGCACACTTCACAATACTTACCCATTTGATTTACACCTCCCTGTCGGAGATTGCCTTGGTCACGCGGACGATGCCGCGGTACAGCCTCTATATGACAGCTTTTACATTCTACCATACTTAAACGCCTTTTGCAAGGGTTTGAGGGAAAAAAATCCGTACGGGTCAAAAAAACTCCTCGTCCTCTTCGTTTTCGGGGCTTGTTCCCGGCCCTTCCGGACGGGGAAGGATCATGCCGGAGGGGTCTGACACCTCCACGGGGTCACTGTAAGCCACGCTGCGGCCGTGACCGGAAAAGCTGACCGCCTCGATCTGATACACGCCCGCGGGCACCGGCACGCCCTCGCCATCCTTGCCATCCCAGTAGGATACGGTGTAGCTTTCATCGCCCAGCGGCCTTGTCGGGGCAGCCGTCAGCAGACGGCGCACCGCCGTTCCATCAATGTCCCGCACGGTCACGGTCAGCGTGCAGGGGGAGCCATAGGTGATGGTGATGGGCAGCTCCCGCCCCTGATAGGCCGAATACACCGGCGCGCAGCCCACGTTGAGCGGCATGGCATCCTTCTGTCCGTACACGGTGATCAGCCGCGTGCCGGCGATCATGACATGCCGTCCTTCCCTCACCACGATCTGCAGCAGCAGGTAGCCGCCGTCCGTCAGGTCGGTATCCGCCAGGCTCAGCCGGCGCTATTTGCGTCCCGGGCGCAGGAGCCCGCCGCCGTTTTCCTCATCGTACAGCACCTTGGCGGCGTCAAAACGCCACTGCCCCGCACGAAAGCTGACCAGCTGGTATTCCACGCGGGCCGGCCGGTAGAGCGTATAGCCAAAGCACAGCGCTTGCCCTGCTCCGGTCACCACCGCCGAATCCAGCGTGATATCCCCCAGCGGCCTTTCGCGGCTGAGTTTCTCCTACGGCTCATACTGATAAAGAACAAAGTCGTCCTCCTGCGGATAGCACTGCACCGTGGAAGCGCCGTGAGATTCCAATAGTCCCCGGCTGGCCTCGGTCAGGGTGACCTGTCCATCCATATCAATGTCAAAGGTGCGGTCTGCGAGCCCTGCGCACAATTCGCTGGCAAAATAGCTGCCGCCCGCCGAACCCGTCAGATCATTCCAAAGGAGGCTGTCCTCCCCCGCCGAAGCCGAGGTGAGCACCTTGTAATTGTCGCCGTGAAAAAAATTCTGCCCGCCTTCCTTGAGCCCCTTGCCGATAAAGGCGCCGCCGTTGCAGGCGTCCAGCAGGATCACGCAGGTCCCCTTGATGCCGTCCGTCATCAGCCGCAGCTGCGCCGGGCGCAGTTCCTCCTCCGTTTGTCCATCGGACAGGATCAGTGAAGGCTGTCCCGTCACGCGGTCCATCTGACCGTGGGTGCAGATATAGATCAGGCTGATATCGCCCTCCTCGGCCCCGGAAAAGGTCTCCCGTGTCAGGCGGGACAATTCCGCCACGCCGCCCACACCGCTGTCGGCGGTCACGATCAGGTCAAAGATGCGGCTGTCGCTCTGCAGCAGAAGACCGATCCTCTCCACGTTGAGCCGTGCCACCGGTTCGGTCACGTCATAGCTCAAAAACCGGTCGCAGCCGACCAGCAGGGCACGCAGCTTTCCCTCGCCGTGCGCGGCAGCGCAAAACAAAAGAAGGCAGAAAACAAAAAGCGCGCACAGGCTCTTTTTCATCTTCTGCCTCCTTTGCTGCAAGTGATGTTATTTGATCTTGATCAGGGGAATGATCTTGCGGGCCCCCCAGATGACCAGACAGGCACCGGCCACGGAAATGACCAGTCCCGCCACCGAGTTCCAGCTGCGGATGCCCACCAGATGGGCGATCAGGCTTCCCACCAGGCCGCCGGCCCAGCCCAACAGCACGGTCCACAACAGGGGCAATTCGGTTTTCATGATGCGTGCCGCGGCAAAGCCGGCCAGCGTCCACAGGGCAATGCGTACCAGGATCCAGAAAACTGCCATGTTCATATCCTCCTTATTTTACAACCATTATAGCATAAACCATGTTTTTTGCAACTCTTCAAAAAAATCGCAAAAAAACTGTTGACAAAAGCGAAAGAAGGCTGTATAATTCTTAATCGTCAGCAGGGATGAGTTCCCCAAGACAATCCCCGGAACACAGCATGCGCCTGTAGCTCAGTTGGATAGAGCAACGGCCTTCTAAGCCGTGGGCCAGGGGTTCGAATCCCTTCAGGCGCGCCAACCCATGGTGGGTGTAGTTCAGTGGTTAGAGCGCCAGATTGTGGCTCTGGAAATCGTGGGTTCGACTCCCACCACCCACCCCATTTTACCCCCTCCGGATTGGCAAACCTCATCAATGTAGGGGTGTAGCCAAGCGGTAAGGCAAGGGACTTTGACTCCCTGATTCGTAGGTTCGATCCCTGCCACCCCTGCCAGATGACCCATTAGCTCAGGTGGTAGAGCACTTGACTTTTAATCAAGGTGTCCGGAGTTCGAGTCTCCGATGGGTCACCACCCTTCGGGGGGAACAGTCACGCGGGCGTGGCGGAATGGCAGACGCGCTGGATTTAGGATCCTGTGTCGAAAGGCGTAAGAGTTCGAGTCTCTTCGTCCGCACCATTCACTTTTAATGCGGTAGTAGCTCAGTTGGTAGAGCGCAACCTTGCCAAGGTTGAGGTCGCGAGTCCGAGCCTCGTCTACCGCTCCAACTTCTCTCCCCGAGCCGCATGCATCCGATGCGCGGGTGTAGCTCAATGGCAGAGCTCCAGCCTTCCAAGCTGGCCATGTGGGTTCGATTCCCATCACCCGCTCCAAATGCACCATTAGCTCAGTTGGTAGAGCACCTGACTCTTAATCAGGGTGTCCCGGGTTCGAGTCCCTGATGGTGCACCAAAGACTTCTCTGAAAAGAGAAGTCTTTTTCGTTATTTGTGCACGGTTTTTTCATTTCCACCCGATGTTGATTTTGGAAAGGAGTACTCCCGTGTCTGTATTTTTGCGCCCGGTTCAGTATTACGAGACCGATATGATGGGAATCACACACCATGCCAACTACATCCACATGATGGAGGAAGCCCGCATCGCCTTCATGGACGCAATGGGCTACAGCTATCAGCGGCTGGAATCGGAAGGCGTCGTCTCCCCCGTCACCTCCATCAGCTGCAAATACATCAGCCCCACCACCTTTGGCGATACCCTCTCCATCGAAACCACCATTGCCGCCTTCAATGGGGTCGTCCTCACCATGGCGTATGTGATGAAGAAGCAGGACGGCACCAAGGTGTTCACCGGCACCTCCGAGCATGCCTTTTTGCACCGCGATGGGCGTTTTGTGCGCCTCAAGCGGGAATATCCCGAGTTTTATCAAGTATTGACCGATCAGATGCCCTCTCAGGAATAACCAAATCCCTCTTTTTTCCCTTTCCGCAGATTGATGACCGCTTGCATCAAAAAGAAGTCCGCCGCCCGGCAGACTTCTTTTTTGTTTTTATACGATCTCGCAGCGCTCCAGCTCCTCCGCGGTCCACAGCAGGGCCGCGATGGGCAGCAGATAGGGTTCGGCTTGTGCTTCCACAGACAACAGGCTGCGCAGCACCCCGGAGATGATTTTCCCGCAGGCAACGCCGTTCAGCAGGATGCTCCCCTCCCCCTTATTCCGTTCGATCACCAGCTCCGTTTCGCATAAGATCACCTGCAGGCGCCCGATCCGGTTCGGCAGGGGCGCAGCCGCATAGGGTGCGCTTTCCATCTGCACGGGGCATTTTGTACCATGCCAGCACAGGACAACGCCTGCCGCCGATGACACGACCTGTACGGAATCCTCCCCGGCGGCAGACGCGGCCATCAAACCGCCGTTGCTGATGCGGGAATGCGGCAGCGTGGGCAGAATTTTTTTACAAAGCGTGTTTGAGCACCGGCAGCTGCACCCGAAAATCATTTGGGAAAGTGCGAGCACGCAGGCGCTGGTACGCGCAGCGCAGGTGGGGCTTGGCATAGCGATCCTGCCCGAGGATCTGGTGCGTGAGGACATTCAAGCCGGCAAGGTGGTCTCGGCGGCGATCTCGGATGAACCCCTGCAGCGCACGCACTACATCGTTCACCACAAGAACAAATACATCTCCGCCGCCATGCGGGATTTTATCCGCCTGTGCGGCTCGTTGGACGCGGAAAACTGACACGCAAAAACAGCCCCCGGTCCTTGCCGGACCGAGGGCTGCTGCTGTCGGTGATTGCTTATTCTTCTCCGCGGCGGTCACTGTTGAGCCACGCGCTGTAGACGCCGTTGCTCTCCTCCGCCTGTTTCTTTTGGATCCAGTGAGCCCGATCCTCCATGATGGCGATCATCTCATCCGCCACATCCTCCATGGTGCGCGGATGCGCGTTCACCAGATACGAGGTCATGCGCCGCATGGCCTTTTCGGATTTCAGGTTCTGTGCCAGCAGCTTGCCCACCTCGGCGGGCAGACCGCACCGCTCCGCCGCCCGCAGCAGCTCGCCGTACGCCTGCCGCCATGTTTCCCGGGTCATTGCCTGCTGTTCCATTGCCCTCTCCCCCTTCTTCTGTCTTTCAGCATATCACTTTGTGCCGCCGCCCGCAAGCTTTCACCGTTGCTTTTTGCCCCTGTCCGCGGTACAATAGACAAAACAACAACAGAAAGAAGGCCTGCGTTTATGATCCGTTATCTTTTGCCCAAGGAAGGCCGCTTTTATAAGGCCAACCTGCACAGCCATACCACTTTTTCCGACGGCAACTGGACGCCCGAAGAGATGAAGCAGCAGTACAAGGCGCACGGCTATGATATTCTGGCCATCACCGACCATGAGCTGATGCGCACCTATAATGACATGACCGAACCCGACTTTCTGATGCTCAACGGCTATGAAGCCTACATCAAGGAAAGCCGCGACAGCAAAAACGGCCGTGCCCACAAGACCGTTCACCTGAACCTGATCGCCAAGACCCCCGACGTGGACAAAATGATCATGGTCGATCCCGATTACTGCAAATATCACACCGAAGATATCCCCGTCGAATCCCGACCCCGCGTGGGCGAGATCTGCACCCGTCAGTACACCCCCGGCTGCGTCAACCGCTTTGTGCGCCTCGCCAACGAAAACGGCTACTACGTGGTGTACAATCATCCCTCCTGGAGCCGGGAGGGCATCGAAGTCGTCAAGAATTACACCGGCTTTACGGGCATGGAGGTGTACAACCACGGCTGCCTCGTCGAGGGCTACCCCGGGGACGACAGCAAATTCTATGATGAATTCATCCGCCGCGGCGACCGCCTGATCGCCTTTGCCAACGATGACAACCACGACAAATACCCCGATACCCAGTGGGCCGATTCCTTCGGCGGCTGGAACATGATCAAGGCCGAAAAGCTGGATTATGAGACCATCATCGCCGCCATCCTGAAGGCGGAGCTGTACTGCTCCACCGGCGCCACCATCACCGGTCTGTGGGTGGAGGACGGTGTGCTGCACGTGACCAGCGATGACGCCCGCGACATCATCCTCATCACCGAGCCCCGCCCCAAGGCCCGCGGACGCATGCCCTTCCGCCGTGCCAACCCCGGCGAGGTGATCACCCATGCCGAGTTCCCCATCCTGCCCGAGGACGGCTATGTGCGCATTGAGGTCACCAACAAGGAAGGCTTCAAGGCCTGGACCAGTGCTTACTTTACAGAAGATTTGCTGAAATAAAGGAAAAAAAGCATGATTTACCGCGATTTCAAAGGCCTGCGTCTTTCAGCCCTTGGCTTTGGCTGCATGCGTTTTGCCACGGACCCCGCCACGGGCGCCATTGACCAGCAGAAGGTCAACGACATGTTTGACCGTGCCATTGCCGGCGGCGTCAACTATTTTGACACGGCTTACCCTTATCTTGGCGGCAAGAGCGAAACCGCCATGGCGGAAGCGCTCAAAAAGTATCCGCGTGAAAGCTACTACATTGCCGACAAGTTCCCCGGTCATTCCCTGCCCGGTCCCATCGACAATATTGCCCTGTTCAACCTGTCGCTGCAGCGCTGCCGCACGGATTATTTTGACTTTTATCTGCTGCACAACCTGACCGAGGGCACCGTGGATGTGTACGAAAGCGAAGAATACCACATCCTGCCCGACATCATCCGCATGAAGGAAGAGGGCAAGATCCGCCATCTGGGCTTTTCCTTCCACGGCGGCTGCGAGCTGCTGGAGCGGCTTCTGACCCAGTACGAAGGCGTGTTTGAGTTTGTGCAGATCCAGTGCAACTATCTGGACGCCACGCTTCAAAACGCCAAGGAAAAATACGACATCATCACCCGCCATGGGCTGGGAGTATGGATCATGGAGCCCCTCCGCGGCGGCAAGCTGGCGGCTTTGCCCGAGGAGCAGCTGAACGCCCTGCATGCCTTTGGCGGCAGCGGCAGCGCGGCATCCTACGCCTTCCGCTATCTGCAGGGGCTGCCCAATGTGAAGGTCATCCTCTCCGGCATGAACGAGGTGCCGCAGGTGATCGACAACCTTTCCGCCTTTGAAAGTGAGCAGCCGCTCTCCGACGGTGAACTTTCCACGCTGTTTGACATTGCCGAAAGCATGAAGAGCGGCGTGCCCTGCACCGGCTGCCGCTACTGCTGTGAGGGCTGCCCCATGGGGCTCAACATTCCCATGCTCATCGAGTGCTATAACAACAACAAGGTGTCCAGAGCCTATACCTCCTCCATGCGCATCGACGGGCTGCCTTTGGACAAGCGCCCCGCCGCCTGCATCGGCTGCGGCGCCTGTACGCACGCCTGTCCGCAGGGCATCGATGTGCCCGCCGTCATGACCGAATTGGCCGACATGTACGAAAACGGCCCGCACTGGGCAGAGGTGAAGGGTCCCCGTTCGGAGGATATCCGCCGCGACCTGCACATGGACTGAAACACAGGGGCAGCCGCACAAGCTGCCCCATTTTTTATCGGAGGGATCCTTTTGAAAAGGCTTTTGCCGCTCTTGCTGCTCCTTTTGCTGCTCACCGCCGCCCGGGCGGAAGAAGCCCGCAACATCACCGCCCGCTGTCATCCGTCCTCCCCGCACAACAGCGCCGCGGTGAAGGACGCTTATGACGGCGATGATTACAGCGTGTGGGGCTGTCCGGGCAGCGTCGGGCTGTATTTTACCGTGCCGCAGGGAGAAACCGTGCACGGCGTTTATCTCAAATGGGGGCAGGAGGTGCTGCCGTGGCACATCCTTTGCGAGGAAAACGGCACGATTGCCGTGGAAGGCGGAGCGTGCGGTTATGCGCACGAATACGCCCCCTGTGCGCTTTCCGCGGGCAATTATCTGCTGCAGCTGACCGACCCCAAAGACGAAGACCGCCTGCGCATCCGGGAGATCGCCCTCTACACCGCAGGCGATCTGCCGGGTACCGTGCAGCAGTGGCAGGAAGCCCCCGACAAGGTCGACCTGCTGGTGCTGCCCGCGCATCCGGATGACGAGCTGCTGTACTTTGGCGGCACGCTGCCGCGCTATGCGGGCGAGGAAAAAAAGACCGTGCTGGTCGCCTACGCCACCTATTCCAGCTATGTGCGCCGCACCGAGCTGCTCAACGCCCTGTGGCACTGCGGCGTGCGCCTCTATCCGGTGCTGGGGCCCTTTGAAGACCTCAAGCGAGACACGGCGGAAGAGCTGTATGCCCTGTGGGGGCAGGAGGCCCTGCTGTCTTTTTACACCGACCTCCTCCTTGCCTGCCGCCCCGAGGTGATTGTCACCCACGACCTGAATGGCGAGTACGGTCACGGCGCGCACAAGGCTGTGGCGGCCACCGTTCTCAAGGCCGTTTCCGATGCCGCCTCCGGCTCAGAAGTACCCTGTCCCCAGGCCCCCTGGCAGGTCAAAAAAGTGTATTTTCACCTCTATGAAAACCAGTCCCGGCTGATGGACTGGTCTGTGCCCCTCTCCGCCTTTGATGGAAAGACCGCCTACAAGGTCGCCGCCGCGGCATATAAATTTCACGTGACGCAGCAGAAGGCCTTCACCATGAAGCCCGACGGCCGCTACTCCTGCCGCCGCTTCGGTCTCGCCTTTTC
>JAKSQG010000039.1 GCA_024404275.1 Clostridia bacterium
CATTCGCGAGGAAACCGGCGTGACGTTTGCTTCCCGGAACGAGGGCGTCATGCATGCCTGCGGGCATGATATCCATGTAACTGCAGCGCTCGGAGCGGCTCGGCTGCTGGCGGAGCGCAAAGAGCAGCTTAGCGGCACGGTACGCTTTCTGTTTCAGCCGGATGAAGAAGAAGACGGCGGAGCGGAGCGTATGATCGCCGCGGGGTGTATGGACGGTGCGGATGCGGTGTTCGGTGCGCATGTATGTCCCGACCTGCCGCTGGGTACGGTAGGGATCCGTTATGGCAAGTTTTATGCCGCGGCGGATAAGCCCGATATCATCGTGCAGGGGAAAAGCTGCCATGGCGCTACGCCCGAAAACGGCATCGACGCTCTGTACGCGGCGGCGCTGTTGGCAGCACGACTGAAGGAACTGCCCGAAAGATTCCCCGATGATGGCTTTGTCTGTACCGTGGGTCAGATGAGCGCCGGAACGGCGCGCAACATCGTGGCGGGACAGGCGGAATTGAACTGTATTCTGCGCACTTTGGGACCCGATACCCGCAAACGGATACAGACGGCCATTCATGACGCCGCGGCGGAGATTGAAAGCAAAACGGGGGCGCGTATCACGGTGTGCATCACCGAGGGCTATCCCGGCATCGTGAACGAGGACAGCGTGACGATGCTGGCGGAAAAGACGGCACAGCGCGTTTTCGGCACCGAAAAGACCATCCGCATCGACACACCGACGATGACGACCGAGGATTTCGGTTATTATCAGATGAAGGCGCCTGGGTGCTTCTATCACCTTGGCGTTGGCGGCAAGGAACCGCTGCACTCGGCCCGTTTTCTGCCTGATTCCAAAGCAGCGGTGTATGGCGCGCTGATGCATGCCTCTGTGATCGAGGCATTTTTGACAAAGGATTAACGATATGCAGACGATTGTAGTCAAATTCGGCGGCAGCTCCCTGGCGGACGCCGCTCAGATCCGCAAGGCGGCGGACATTATCAAAAAGGATCCCGCAAGACGCTTTGCCGTTGCTTCGGCTCCCGGCAAGCGCAGCAAGGAAGACATCAAAGTAACGGACATGCTCTACCGCTGTGAGGCGGCAGCAGCGGCGGGACGTGATTTTGAACCGGAGCTGCAGGCGGTCAGGGAACGTTTCCAGAGTATCATCGATGATCTGGGCGTATCGTACCCGCTGGAGGCGGAGCTGGACGTTATCCGCAAGCACCTCAAGACCGCCCCGGACAAGGAATACATGGCCAGCCGCGGCGAGTACCTCAACAGCGGTATTCTGGCGGCTTATCTCGGCTTTGCTTTTGTAGACCCGGCGGAGGTGATCCGCTTCCACGAAAACGGACAGTATGACGCCGAAACGACGCACTTTTTGCTGTCCAACCGTTTGAATGGGCTTGAAAATGCCGTGGTGGCGGGCTTTTACGGCGCGGAGGAAAACGGACGCGTACGCACCTTCTCCCGCGGCGGCTCTGACCTGACGGGCTCCATTGTGGCGGAGGCGGTCAGGGCGGACCTGTACGAGAACTGGACCGATGTATCGGGCATGATGAGTGCCGATCCCCGTGTGGTCGATTCTCCCCGCGTGATCGATTTTATCAGTTATCAGGAGCTGCGGGAGCTTTCCTACATGGGTGCTACGGTGCTGCATGAGGAAGCGGTGTTCCCGGTGCGCAGGGCGGGCATTGCCATCAACATCCGCAACACCAACGCGCCGGAGGACCCGGGCACAATGATCGTGCCCTCGCTGCCGCGCGGACGCCGCCCTCGCAAGGTGACCGGTGTGGCGGGAAGAACGGGCTTTTCCAGCATTCAGATCGAAAAATCGCTGATGAACGGCGAGGTCGGTTTTGCCTTCCGCTTGCTGAGCATTCTGAATGCCCATGGCATTCCCTTTGAGCACTGCCCGACGGGCATTGATACGATGAGTGTTTTTCTGCGCACGGAGTATCTGAACGGCTGCCGGGAAGAAGTGCTGCGGGAGATCAGGGACGAGCTGAAGCCCGATATGCTGGCGGTGGAGGATGAACTGGCGCTGCTGGCCATCGTGGGTCAGGGCATGGCGTATTCGAAAGGTACGGCTGCCCGCGTGTTTACCGCTCTGGCGGAGGCAGGCGTCAACATCCGTATGCTTGATCAGGGCTCCAGCGAAATGAACATTATTGTCGGCGTGGAAGAAAGCGACTTTGAAGATGCTGTCCGTGCAATCTACCGGGCAGTGATGTGAAAGGGGCGATCGATATGAAGAAGACCTGGATTTCTTCTGCTCATCGTGGATTTGTGACAGAGAACATGCATGCCAATACGCTGTCCGCGTTTTTGCTGGCGGCAAAAAAAGGCGCTGATCTGATTGAGACCGATGTGCGCACCACCAGCGACGGTGTGATGGTGGCGAACCATGACCCCATTGTGGTGGGCTTCAATGAGAAGGGCGAAGAAGTCTCCTACGAGGTCAGCACGACGGACTCCAAGACCATCCTCGGCGTGATCCTGGCGCCCAATGACCCTGCCGGGGTGCAGTATGTGCCCACGCTGGATCAGATCCTCGATCTGGCGTACAATACGGGCATGATCGTTAATATCGATTTGAAAGAAGGCAGCCTGCACGCTTGTGACGTGGCACGCCGTGTGCGTGATTTCGGCATGCGCGGACGTGTGATCTATGCCACCAATGGCGCGGGCGCACAGACCATTCTGGATATTCTCAAGATCGATCCCGATGCGCGCTTTATTGACAAGCCCAAGAATTTTACGGCGGAAGCGCTGGCTTCTGTGCCGGATTATCCCGCAAAGTGCTTTGCCTATACGGCAAACTTCTCGGCGGAGAATATTGCCGCCATCCGCGCTTCCGGCTGCATGCTGGCATCCATCAGTCTGGATGAAAAGACAGCTCCCGAGGGGCTGAAGTGGCATCCTGAGATGGCGGAGTATCTGCACACCAGCGATTTTGAGGCCATTGACCGCATGATGCTGGAGAAGTGGAACGGCTGATAACAGGCTTTTTTGCAGGGGAACCACGCTTTCCGAAGCCGGAAAGCATGGTTCCCCTGTACCCTTCCGAGAAAGGGCGAGTATTTTATATAACGAAACACCCCTGCACTGATGAAAGTTGGCTTCATCAAGGCAAGGGTGTTTTTGTATGTACGATTAGTGATTGCTTTTTCGCGGAGGGTTTGGGAACCGCCCTTTTTGGCTTCAAAAAGGGTTGGTTCCCAACGAATTATCCGTTATCTTGCGGCGGCCATCGCACGGGTCAGGCGCGCCATGGCGGAAATCAATGAATCGTAGGTCGGGCTGCTGTTGACCAGGCTCTCCAAAGCCGATACGGCATTTTGCAGCTCTCCGCGTCCCGCGGCATCGGGGGACAGACCGCCAAGCTGGTTACGGGCGGTGGAGAGCAGCGTTTGCGCATCGGGCAGCAGGGCGGCGGTGCGTGCATCGACGGTCTGCTGCGAAGAAGCACCGGTGTGCACGGAGCAGGCAATGGTGGAAAGCAGTGCGGCATTGGTGGCGTTGTTGGTCGTCAGCGGCAGGGTGGCATACGAACCCAGATACCTTTTCAGCGCGCTGTTGTATTCCGTGCCGATAAAACGGTAAAGCGGATGTCCGACGGGGATGGTGATGACGCCCTTGGTATCTGTGGAGGGGCAGTAGCGTGTGGCAAGCAGCCCGGTGGCGGAGCATACCTTGACGGAACGGTGCATCTGACAGGATACCGTGGGGGCGGAAGCCTTGGGCCAGTAATCCGTGACGGTGCCGTAGCCCATCTCGTCATGGCGGCAGGCATCGGTGGCCAGCTGACCGGAAACCTTGCAGGTGGTCACCTTGACCAGACCGTAATCTGCGGCGGAGCCTTCCAGAATATCACGGTTGGATAGCCTCTTCTGCTTGTGAATGGTGCTCATGAAGGATTGCCACAGCCTGGCGGAGCTGTTGCCGCCCGTTGTTTTGGAGGACAGCGGCTTGTAGTTATCGTGGCCGATCCATACAGCGCCCACATACCACCCGGTCATGCCGGAGAAGAACACGCCCTTGGAATCACTGTTGGTGCCTGTTTTGCCGGCAACGGTCTGCCCGCTGATCTTGGCGGATTTGGCGGTACCGCTGCTGACAACATCCTTCATGATATCCACCATCAGCCAGGCGGTGGAGGGGCTGAACACCCGGTAGCGCGTCTGGTTGGCGTGGGCGTCATAAATGACGGTGCCGCTGCTGTCGGAAATGCCGAGGAAAGTGAGCGGTGACTGATAGACACCGCCGTTGCCGAATACACCGTAGGCAACGGCCATTTCAACAGGTGATACGCCGCAGCTGCCCAGCGACAGGCCGTAGGGTGTTTTGTTGATGTGCTTTTCGCTGACGCCCAGCAAACGCAGGAAGTTGGCACTGTTATCCAGCCCCACATAGTTCATCAGCGTGTAGGCGGCAGGTACGTTGTCGCTGTGGGTCACCGCGGTACGCAGACTTTCGGGACCGCGGTAGCTGGAGCTGGAATAGTTGGTGGGCCAGCTTTCTTTGAGGTTGCTGTCCAGATAGCCGGTGATGGGCAGCGGCAGATTATACAGCGCCGCACCGCCGCCGAGACCGCTCAGCTCAATGGCGGGGGCGTAGACGGCAATGGGCTTGATGGCGGAACCGACCGGCATGTTCATATCGCTGGCCCGGTTGAGCGTTTTGCGTTTGGTGGGCTGTGTGCGTCCGCCTACAATGGCTTTCAGTTCACCGGTGCGGTAATCCAGTACCACGGCGGCGGCCTGCGGCTGAACGATGTCGTCATAGGTACCATCCGAGTTGCGGGCACGGTAGACACGGTCATCCGGGTCGCGCAGGGAGGGGTAATCCTTATAGTTGTACAGCGTGTTTTCCACAATGGTCTGGATGCCGGTATCCAGACACAGGTAGACGTGGTATCCGCCGGTACGCAGCTCGTTGTCCATCAGGTTGCGGTTGTATGAGGTGTTTTCCAAATTGTTCAGCTTGAGCAGCGTCTGGATAACATCGCTGATGGCATATTCGACATAATAGGTGTAGGGGTACAGGGAGCCGCTGTCGGGATCGGTGCGCAGCACATTGGCGGTGGAGGGATCAAGCGCGGCGATATATTCCTCATGCGTGATGAACTGGTTTTCGTACATCATGCGCAGAGCGTAATCGGTGCGGTTGTTGGCAATGGCGGCATAATCGGTGGTTTCGGAAGTGCGGGTGTAAAAATTGCGGCGGGGATTGTAATAATACGGGTTGGTACACAGACCGGCCAGCATGGCGCATTCGCGGAGCGTGAGGTTAGCGGGATCCTTGCCAAAATATCCGTGCGCGGCGGTGTATACGCCGTAATAGTTTTCGCCGAGGTAGATGGTGTTGAGGTAGCTTTCAAGGATCTGATCCTTGCTGTATTGGCCTTCCAGCTGCATGGCCAGATAAGCTTCCTGAATTTTGCGTTTATAGCTTTGCTCACTGGACAGAATGGTGTTTTTGATCAGCTGCTGCGTGATGGTGCTGCCGCCCTGCTGTGAGCCGGAGGAAAAGTTGGTCAGGAAGGCGCCGATGATGCGCTTGATATCCACGCCGTTATGGGTATAAAAGCGCGCGTCCTCCACGGCGACAAAGGCATGCTGCAGGTTGGCGGGCATTTGATTGATGGGGATCATCACACGGTTCTGCGTGCCTTTGTAATCGGTGATCAGGTTGCCTTCGGAATCATAGATGAAGGAGGTCTGCGCCTGATCATCAATCAGGGTCAGGTCCAGGGAGGGGGCGGTATCCACATAGGCGCGGGCAATGCCGGCGACAGCTCCCAGGGCGGCAAGACCCAGCATGGCGATGAGCAGCACAAGCAGCCGCAGGGCGTTGACCAGCACGGAGGCGGCAAAGCCCGGGCGCTTCAGACGGGGACGGAACAAGCGGGATGCGGACGGAAGAGGTTCCACAGGCGGCCTCCTTTCTTTTTTTCTTCCCTATTTTATCATATTCCGCGCTTCTTCGCAAGAATGGGGGAAGGGTACGGGGGCCATGCAGGGCCATGCAAGGCCATGCGAAAAACGGCGGCGGTGTGCTATCATGAGGGGCCCTTGCGGGGCAGATTTCTTCTTATTTAACAGATGTACCGCCTTTGGGGAGAGCAATGGCAAAGAAAAGCTTGTATTTTGACGGCTTTGCGATTATAATAAATGTGTTGGATTATACTTATCCGGCCAATGTTGTTACAATTCGCACTTGACTTTGTAACAAATGCGTAATAAAATAGAAGCGACCGATTTCGTATGAATACCGGGGAGATGACCGTATGAAGCACACTGATACTCGTGTAACCCCCATGCTGGCAAGGCTTGTCAGTCTGCTGCTGGTGCTGGCAATGATGATGCCGCTGATGCCCGCAGCCCTGGCTGAAGATCCCATCGGCTATGGCTATATCAATCTGGATAAAGTTCGCCTGCGCAAGCAGATGAGCCGGGAGGACAACTATGCCCTGCTGCCCCTTGACTGGGTGTGTGAGCTGTACCAGTCCACTGCCTATGGTACGCAGCCGTACTATTATGTAAAGACCAATATCCCCAAGGCGCTCGACCATGAATACTACGGCTATGTTCAGTCGCAGTTCATCACACTCATGAGCGCCGGTGAAGTGGCGGCCTGGCAGGCCAAGGGCGGCAATGGCGGTACCGCTACCGTTCCTCCCACGCCCGAAACCATGGCGCCCTATACCGTGCCTCCGACTTCTGCAGCGGACAGCAACTATGTCACTGCGGCGGCCGGTACCAACTATTACACCTATTCCGGCGGTACGCTGACCTCTCAGGGTCTGCTGGCCACCAATCAGGCGTATTTTGTTTCCGCTACGGCGACCATCGGCGGTGTGCGCTATTATGTGATCACCGTCAACGGCGGCAGCTATTATGCCCCCGCCGCGGCCCTCACCTTTGTGAACGGCGGCAATGATCCTGCCACCCCTGTGCCCACCGGCAGCACCGAGATGGGCACGCTGAAGATCAAGCTGAGCGGCAAGACCAATATGCGCTCCAGCGCGGCGGAGACCTCCACCAACATCATTGCCAAGCTGACGCAGGGCACTGTGCTGCCCTACTACAGCGCGGTGGAAAGCGGCAGCCACACGTGGTATCTGTGCTTTGATTCCGCCAGCAATCAGTATGGTTACATCGTGGATTACTGTGTGACCATCCTGACCAACAACATCACGCCTACGCCCTCTCCTGTGCCCGGCACTCCCGGCAACGTGAAGGGCTATATCGAAATCACCCCCGACGGCAAGACCAACATCCGCAGGTCGGCGCAGACCGGCGTCAACAACGTGGTGATTCAGGTGGAAAAGGGCACCGTGCTGCCTTACTACTCCACCGAAACCATCAATAAGGAACTGTGGTATTACGTATACAGCGCTGCCGCCAACGCCTATGGTTATGTGCTTGGCTCCTGCGCGAAGATCACCAGCAAGGAAGGGCAGACTCCCGCCCCCATCACTCCCGGTCCCGGTACCGGCTATATCAAGCTGACTTATGATGCTGTCAACTTCCGCAAGAGCACCAGCACTGATTCCAAACAGCTGGGTCAGTATGGCAAGGGCACCATCATGCAGATGCTGGGTGTTACCGAAGTCAAGGGTGTTAAGTGGTACAACGTTTATTATCTTGGAAAGACCGGCTATGTGATGGCCAAATTTGCCGTTGAGTGCGACAGCTAGGGCAACACCGGCGGCGACAAGCCTGTGGTCAACAGCGGCTATCTGTACACCACGGCCGATAAGGTCTATGTCCGCAAGTCTGCCTCCGGTACCGCCGGCGTATATGGTCAGGTGCCCAATGCCAAAACCGTGCTCAAGATCGTGGGCAACACGGTCAAGAACGGCAGCGTCACCTGGTATAACGTCGAATACCAAGGCAATAAGGGCTATATCCACGGCAATTATGTTTCTGTCATGACGCCCGAACAGGTCAAGGCTTATGAGGAGAGCGGCATCATCATTCCGCCGGCTCCCACGCCCACGCCCGTTCCCAAGGCTGTCAACATGATCCAGACCACGCTGGACAAGGTCTACATCCGTCAGGCTGCCAGCACCGATGCCGGCTACTACGGTCAGGCCAAGCTGGGTGCTGTCTTCCAGTACAACGATATCACGACGGTCGGCAGCAAAAAGTGGTACAAGATCAAGTTTGAAGGCGTTGACGCCTACATCCTCGGCTCCTGCGTCAAGGTGATGACGGATGCCGAATACATCGCCTACCTCAACAGCCTGCCCACTCCCACGCCGGTGCCCACTGCTTCTCCCACTCCCAATCTGGCGGATATGAGCAGCACGGCGCTGACCAACATCGAAAAGGTGGTGCTGCGCTCCGCTCCCGCGGGTGCAGAAGTTTCCGTCATCTATGCGGAGGGCTCTGTGCTGACGCTGCAGGGCGAAACTGCCAAGGCTGTGCAGAACAAGATTGAATACACCTGGCTCAAGGTGAAGGTCGGCAGTGCCATCGGCTGGGTCCGCAGCGACCTGGTGCGCATTCTGACCAAGACGCAGGCTGCCATGTACGTCAAGACCGGTGACCCCGATGCCAAGCCCGAGGCAACTTATGTGTCCCTGTCCATGGGCGCTACCGGCACCGCCGTGCAGACGCTGCAGGCCAAGCTGGTTGAAAAAGGCTACCTCAAGGCCGGCACCTACACCTATGGTACCTACGACACCGCTACCAAGAGCGCCGTCATCGCTTTCCAGACCGCTGAAGGTCTGTATGTCGATGGCGTGGCGGGCAGCAAGACACAGCATGCCCTGTACGGCACCGTAGAGACCGGTTATTATGACAATGGCGCCGGTCCCGGCACCACCACGCTGTACACTCCCGAGCTGAAGGACTGGTTCAAGAGTGATATTCAGTCCATCTTCAAGAAGGGCTATGTTGCTGTAGTGACCGACGTCAAGACCGGTATCAGCTGGAAGATCAAGCGTTGGAGCGGCGGTAACCACGCCGACGTTGAGCCGCTGACCGCGGCGGATACGGCCAAGATGTGCCGCGTTTACGGCGTCAAGGTCGCTCAGGACATCCTCGAAAAGAACCTGTATCAGCGCCGTGCGCTGCTGGTGACCATTGGTACCCATTCCTACTGCGCTTCCATGTATGGCTGCCCGCATAACTATCCCGAAGGCGATACGATTGACGATAACGATTTCTACGGTCAGTTCTGTATCCACTTCGTCAACAGCATGACGCACGGCACCAAGGAGAATCCTCCTCATGTGGATAAGGATCACCAGTCGGCCATCACCTACGCGTACAACAACGCGGTGTCTCTGCTGACGGGCTTCGGCTACACCTTCAAGTGATGAAACACGTTAACATTTCCATTATCGGCGGCGGGGTTTCGGGCCTCGCCGCCGCTGTCGCATCCGCACAAAGCGGCGCGCGTGTGACAGTGTTTGAAAAAAACGACCGCGTGGGCAAAAAACTGCTCGCAACGGGCAATGGCCGCTGCAATCTGGCCAATACGGGCAAACCCGTATACTTTGGCGATACCGCCTTTGCCCTTGAAACGCTCAAGGCGATGCCGGTGGAAAAGGTATTGCAGTTCCTCGATTCACTCGGTCTGCCCTGCCGCGCGGAGGAAAGCGGGCGTGTGTATCCTGCCTGCAATCAGGCTGCTGCGGTACTGGATGTGCTGCGTTTCCATTTGGAAAAGAGCGGTGTTGTCATCCGTACGGGCTGCACAGTCAACGCGATCCGCAAAAAGGAAAACGGTTTTCAGCTGCAGACCTCGCAGGGAACATATTCCGCCGATAAAGTCATCGTGTGCTGCGGCGGCAGCGCGGCTCCCAAACTGGGCGGTACCGACGCCACAGGGCTGCTGACCGCTTTCGGATGTACCCGTGTGCCGGATCATCCAGCCCTGACGCCGCTTGAGACGGAAAAAGCTCCCATCAAAGGGCTGTCCGGTCTGCGCCTCAGCGCGGTGCTGACACTCTGTGACGGAAAGACCCCTGTGGAACGTACCGCGGGAGAAGTGTTGTTTGCCGATTACGGCATCAGCGGCGTGTGCACCATGCAGCTTGCCCGCACGGCGGCATAGCTTTTGCGCAGCGGCAAAACGCCGACCCTGTATATCGATTTCAGCCCTGCTATGGGGCTTGTACCCGCCGCCATGGAACGACAAGCGCCTGTGTCACCCCGTGATCACGAGGAAACAGTGCGCCGTGCAATACAGCGGCGACTGGAACGGATGGGGAGCGAAAATCTGCTGCTTGGTGCTCTTCCGCGCGTATTGCGGGATAAGCTGAACGGCGTGCCGTTTGAACTGCTGCCCCGCATGCTGTGTGCCTATCCGCTCAAGGTGACGGGTGTCCGCGGCTATGACCAGGCGCAGGTGACGGCAGGCGGCATCGATTGCCGTGATTTTGATCCTCATACCATGGAGTGCCATCTTTGCCCCGGGCTGTATGCCTGCGGTGAGATCCTCAATGTGGATGGGGATTGCGGCGGCTTCAACATTCAATTTGCCTTGGCCGGCGGTCTGCTGGCTGCGGCGCATGCGACACGCTGACGGAGGTTCAATGAAGCGATTCTGTCTGTTTCTGATCTTACTGTTGATGCTGCTTCTTGCCGTTTCGGCAAAGGGGGAGATCATCATCAGCGAGGTTGGGGCATCCAATCACTGCACCTATTTTGATGAGAACGGCAATACCCCCGACTGGGTGGAGCTGTATAACAGCGGCAGCGAGAGCGTGACGCTGAACGGCTGGGTGCTGTCTGACAGCAAGACTGCCAAAAAACCGCTGCCGCTGGACGGCATGACGGTGCAGGCGGGCGGCTATCTGCTGGTGCCCATCCCCGAAGAATCCTTCGGGCTCAGTGCCTCCGGTGAATCGGTCTATCTGTTCCGTGATGGTGAAATGGTCGATTCCACGCGCTTTGAAGCGCAGGCAAAGGATGTCACCTGGGCGCTGATCGATGGCGCATATACGCTCACATGGCTGCCCACTCCCGGCATGCCCAACCGTTATCTCGGTGAGGGAGAGCTGTTTGCCACGGCGGAGGGTCCGCGCTTCAACGAGGTGCTGACCTCCGGCGCTCCATACAAGGCAACGCAGGGCTATGACTACTTTGAACTGACCAATACCGGTAAGAAGGTCTCGCTCAAAGGCTGGACGATGCGGCTGGGCATGGCGGGCAGCAAAAGCTACGCGCTGCCGAGTGAATCGCTGGCAAAGGGCGCTTATCGTTCGGTGTACTGCACCGATGAGGAATTGAACAAGAGTGCCAATACGGGCTTCAAACTGCCTTCTCAGGGCGCCATCCTGACCTTGTGGAACAGCAAGGGTGAGCTGGTCGATTTCCTCCGACTGCCCAAACAGTATGCCAATGTCAGCTGGGGTCTGGGCAAGGACGGCGAAACATGGGGTTATTTCTCCTCCAAAACGATGGGCAAAGCCAACGGTACTGCCTATGCGGATAAGCTGGAAGCTCCTGTGCTGTCCCTGCAGGGCGGTGTGTATGACACAGCCTCGGTCACCGTAGAGGTAACCGCCCCCGAGGGAGTTACCGTCCGCTACACCACCAACGGCTGCAAGCCGACTGCCTCTTCTACGGAGTACACGGAGCCGCTGACCTTTACCAAAACCACGGCGTTCAGCGTCGCGGCCTTTGCCGAGGGAGAGCTTTGCAGCGATGTTGCCTGCGCCACCTATGTACTGGATCTCGATATCAAAACACCTGTTGTCTGCCTCATCATCGATGACTTCTATCTTTACAATGCCACG
>JAKSQG010000004.1 GCA_024404275.1 Clostridia bacterium
TTCCGTCAGAACCGCTCCCGTGAAACGGCCTTCAGCCGCGATTATGATGAGCTGGCGGCGCTTTTGCGCCATGAGAAGCAGCACGGCTATACCGTGTGGGTGCTGGGTCCGGCTTTTTCTTTTGATATCGGTGCGCGGGAGGCTTTTTCCAAGCTGATCGCCGCGGGCTATGTGGATGCTGTGCTGGCGGGCAATGCGCTGGTGACGCATGACCTGGAGGGGGCTTATCTGCATACCGCCCTCGGGCAGAACATCTACACGCAGGAAAATGTGCCCAATGGGCATTATCATCATCTGGATACCATCAACCGGGTCAAGCTGCATGGTTCTATCCCCGCGTTCATTGAAAAAGAGCACATCGATAACGGCATCATCTACACCTGTGAAAAGTGCGGCGTGCCCTATGTGCTGGGCGGCTCCATCCGTGATGACGGTCCGCTGCCGCCGGTATACGGCGATGTGTACGCGGCGCAGGACGCCATGCGCAATCAGCTGCGTAAGGCGACCACGGTCATCGGCATGGCAACCATGCTGCACACCATTGCCGCGGGCAATATGACGCCTTCCTATCGCGTTCTGCCCGATGGCACGGTGCGGCAGGTGTACTTCTACTGCGTGGATGCGGCGGAATTTACCGTCAACAAGCTGGCGGACCGCGGCAGCCTGTCAGCGCGCGGCATCGTCAGCAATGTGCAGGATTTTATCACCCGTCTGTGCCATGAACTGGAGCTGTGACGATGAGAGCGACCGAGGCAACGGAGTGGACCAATGTGTGCCTGATTCAGGATGGCACACGCGTGCTGGTGGAAAATAAAAAGGGCCGCGGCGTGGTATTTCCCGGCGGACATGTGGAGCCGGGGGAAGCACTGACCGACGCCGTGGTTCGTGAAATACGTGAAGAAACCGGGCTGACCGTGCATGATGTAAAGCTTTGCGGCATCAAGGACGCCGCGTGGGAAAACGGTACGCGCTTTGTGGTGCTTTTATACAAGGCAGGCAGCTTCGAAGGAAAAATGAAGTCTTCCGAGGAAGGGGAAGTGTTCTGGGCGGAGCTGAATGAGCTTGAACACCTGAACCTCATCTGGAACATGAAGGAAATGACCGACATTATTCTGAATAAAAACGGTCTGGAATATTATCTGCAGTCGGACGGCAACGGCGGCTATATAGGTGAACTGAAGGAGATGTAAACAATGAAAGTGTTGATTTTGAACGGCAGCCCGCGCAAGGGCGGCAATACTGCTTTGGCGCTGGATGAAATGGTCAAGATCTTTGAAGCTGAAGGCGTTGAATGCGAAGTTGTGCAGGTGGGCGGACAGGAGATCCGCGGCTGCATGGCGTGCGGCGGCTGCTACAAGCAGGGCAAATGCGTGTTCAATGACCTTGTCAACGAGACGGCGCCCAAGCTGGAAGCGGCAGACGGTGTGGTGGTGGCTTCCCCGGTGTACTATGCTTCTGCCAACGGCACGCTGGTCAGCTTTCTGGACAGATTGTTCTACAGCACCAACTTCCCCAAGCGCATGAAGGTGGGGGCGGCGGTGGCGGTCGCCCGCCGCGGCGGCTGCTCGGCTACCTTTGATGAGCTGAACAAATACTTCACCATCGCCGGCATGCCGGTGGCGTCCTCCTGCTACTGGAACAGCGTACACGGTACGCGTCCCGGTGAGGCGGAGCAGGATGCCGAGGGTCTGCGCACGGTGCGCGTATTGGCGCAGAACATGGTGTTTTTGATGAAGAGCATTGCACTCGGCAAGGAAAAATACGGCCTGCCCGAGTATGAACCGCATGTTTCCACCAACTTTATCCGCTGAATGATGAAAGGAGTCAACCATGCTGAATGATTCTTTTGCCCGCTGCAAGTCGCTTTTTGCTGACAATGCGGACACCGTCCTGCGCGCGCAGGAAAACCGTTTGCGCCGGGTGGTGCTGCAGAAAGGCAACCTGGTCAGCAACGTCCGCATGAACAGCCGCGGCGTCAACGCCCGTGTGACCATTGAAGGCGTTGCCGGTCTTTCTTCCCTGGCGGAGTGCACGCCCGAAGCCGCCGAAACGGTGCTGAAGGCCGCTACCCGCGACGCCATGTTCCTTCACAACCATGCGCCCAAGAACAAGCCCATGCTGCCTTCTCCCTGCGCCGGACTGATCCTGCCGGAGGGAGCCATCGTGGACACGGAGCAGCAGCGCTGCATCGACCTGTGCCGGGCGGTGGATGAATACGTTGTGAAAAGCTGCCCCAAGCTGGTCAGCCGCACCGTGGTATATACCGAGGACTCGATGGACAAGATCATCTACACCTCGCATGCCTGCGACGGCCATGTGGTTTATCCCCGCAGCTATGTGTATGTGATGATGACGGCGGAAGCACAGGACGGCGCTCCGGTGGAGCTGTTTCAGGCTTTCGGCGGTGCAGGCAGCTTCAACGATCATTTTGAATGTCTGGATGACATCAAAAAGGGCGTGGATGACCTGTATGAAAAAGTGCTGCAGAAGTGCGAGGGCGTTTATGCCGAAGCCGGTGCGCATACCGTGGTGCTGGGCGGCATGATGGCCGGCATGCTGGCGCATGAGGCTGTCGGCCATACTGTCGAGGCCGATCTGGTCATGGGCGGCTCTGTAGCCGGTCTGATGCTGGAGAAGCGTGTGGGTTCCGAACTGGTCAACCTGACCGACTTTGCCAACACCGCCTTTGGCAGCAGCAAGGGTCTGCTGCCCGTGTACATGGATGACGAGGGCGTGCGTGCCGAGGATGCCGTGCTGATCGAAAACGGAATCCTCAAGGGCTACATGAACAGCCGCGAAACCGCCGAACGCTATGGTGTCAAACCTTGCGGCAACGCGAGAGGCTGGACCTTCTCGGATGAACCGCTCATCCGCATGCGCAATACCGCCGTACATCCCGGCAAAAATACGCTGGAAGAGCTGATTGCCTCGGTGGATAACGGTTATTATCTGATCGAGAGCGGCAACGGTCAGGCGGACCTGACGGGTGAGTTCATGTTTGGCGTGACCATGGGCTATGAAATCAAAAACGGACGTCTGGGCAAGGCGTTGAAGGATACGACAGTGTCCGGCATCGCCTTCGAAATGCTCAAGACTGTGGATATGATTTCCTCGGAGATGACCTGGTCCTCCAGCGGCTTCTGCGGCAAAAAGCAGCCGATGGCCGTTGGCATGGGCGGACCGGCCATGCGCTGCCGTATCAACATCGGCGGCCGCTGAGAAGGGAGTGACGAACAATGACCGATATTAAAAAGGCTTCCAACCTGATCGAAAAGGCGCTGAAGGACAATGGCATCACCAAGGCGGCGTGGAGCACGGGAATGAGCGAAACGAGCGAGTTCAATGCCGAAAATGAGGGCTTTAACCTGTACCGCACGCTGTATGATGTGCATTACAGTCTGTCTGTTTATGTGGATGGACGCAAGGGCAGTGTGGCCGGCAACGACCTGAGCGAGGAAGCTCTGGAAAACGCCGTCAAGGAGGCGGCGGCTTCCGCTGCCGCGGCTCCCGTGGATGAGGCGCATGACATCGCTCCCTTTGCCGGACGTGAGACCTTTATTCACGGAGCGGTCAGCTGCGATGAGGAAGCGCTGTTCAGCCGTACCAAGGAACTGTGTGACACCATTCGCGGTGAATATCCCAAGCTGCTGCTGGGCAGCACCATGGGTAAGCATGTGTATGAGCACAGTCTGTATCGAAACACCAGCGGCACGGAGTTTGAGACCAAAGAGGGCAGCTACAGCCTGATGGCGGAGTTTGCGGGCAACGATAATGGCCGTACGACGGGCATTGATGGCGCGGGTATTGAGACCAATGACCTGTCCTCTCCCGTCATTGACAAGGGCAGCTTCCGTCAGCACCTGCAATCTGCCGTAGCGCAGCTGGATCAGACAGAGTTGAAGGGTAAGTTTACCGGCCCTGTGATCTTTTCGCCCGACTGCACGGCTCAGATGATGTATTTTGTACGCAGCTGCTTCCTTTCCGGCGCGGTGGTGCTGGATGGCACGGGAATCTGGAATGACAAGCTGGGTCAGCAGGTAGCAGATCCTGCTGTGACACTGCGTATTGTGCCTGCCGATTCCCGCGTGGCGGGCGTTTGCGATTATACCGAGGAGGGCTTCCGTGCCCGGGAGCTGCCGCTGATTGAGAACGGCATCCTCAAAAATCAGATCATCGATCTGTATACTGCCAACAAGACGGGGCGTGAGCCCTCCCGCTGCGGCGGAGCCATGATCATGGAAGCCGGAAAGACGCCTGTGGCGGAGCTGATCCGCGGCATTGAACGCGGTCTGTTGGTGGGTGCGTTCTCCGGTGGTGAACCCGGCGCCAATGGCGAGCTCTCCGGCGTTGCCAAGAGCGCTTTTCTGATTGAAAACGGCCAGGTGACCGGAGCAGTCAGCGAAACAATGATCAGCACAAACATTGCCAATATGCTGATGAATGTGCGCGGCATCTCATCCGAGACCTGTGAAGACGGCGCAAGCGTGCTTCCCTATCTTGCTGTCAATGGCGTGACCATCTCCGGCAAGTAAGAGAAAGCTTCAACCAAACAATACACCCCTGCGGGAACGGTTGTGACCGTCGCAGGGGTGTATTTGTATGAATCCAGATTTGTTTTGTTTACAGCGTGATGCGGTCGACCCAGTCACGGCTCAGTACCTGCACGGCGCCGAGCAGCACGGAAGGACGGTCGAAATAGGGCAGCAGGATCTGCGGTGCTTTGCGGCAGGGACCCAGCTTGGCAGACAGATAATCGTTGACTGACTTGGTCAGATGCTCCCAGTCATAGGCGTGATAGGGGCAATCGAGAATGATCATGCCGGGATCGAGCAGGCAAACCACCTGATACAGCATTTCGGCAGTCAATCTGACTGCTTTTTCGATGGCGTTCTGCCACTGCTGGGGGTCGGCGTCGGCAGCTTGCTGAATGCTTTCCATCAGCGCCGGGGCGTTTAACTTGTCGGTGTTTTCCACTCCGCAGGATTTGGCAAGACCGCGCAGGGAAAGATAATCGCGGTACAATCCGCCGCCCATCACAGGCAGGGAAGCAGCGTTGCCCGCCGCTTCATTGCTGCCGTGCAGGATGTCACCATTCAAAAGCACAGCACCGGCATTTTCAGCACCGATATAGAAATAATACACCACGCGATGACCCAACTGGGCGGCACGGGGAGCAAAGGCACGCACGGAGTAATGGATGTCTGCGTCAATGTGGTAATGATAATCGCCCACTGTCTTTTTCAGTATGGACAAGAGCGGTACATTGGCCAACTCGCCGGCACGGGGGCCCATCACGACGTCCTTTACGGCATCGTAGGGACCGGGGACAACCACAGCCACACCCAGCACTTCATGCTCTGCTTTCAGCGCGGAAAGACGCTCTGCCGATTCTTTCAAAAACGCGGTCAGGCTTTCGCAGAAGCAAAGTTCATCGCTCTTGGGAAAGGCATATTGATCGGGCAGGACGGTCAGATTGTGGGTGACGGCGCAATAATGGAACTCGGTCAGATCCAGAATGGCAAATACCTGATCGCCTTCGCACAGATGGATGATATCCGCTTTACGGCCGATGGTGCGGGTGGCAGGGGATTCTTCAAACCGCAATGCGCCATGCTCGTTGAGAAGGTCCACCAGATTGGTGATGCTCATCAGGCTCAGTCCGGTATGGAGGGCAAGATGCTGACGGGTGATGCCGTTATGGGTATGAAGCTGCTCCAGCAGGCGCAGCAGATTCAGACGGCGGATGGACAGCTGATCGGGGTTTTTCAAGGCAAATTCCTCCTCAAGGCGGACTTCAACGCATATTATATAACAAATATCCGCTGCTTGTAAACAATATTTGGTGGAACAAATACTGCGGGTTGTGCCTTGGAGCGCAGGGGAGTATAATAGATCAAAAGAGAAAGGGGAGGCGTAAGAATGCTTTCGTACATTGCCATTGATCTGAAATCATTCTACGCCTCCGCGGAATGCGCTGCCCGGGGTCTGGACCCGCTGACCACCCATCTGGTGGTGGCGGATGAGAGCCGTACCGAAAAGACCATTTGCCTGGCGGTCTCGCCGTCACTCAAGGCACTTGGCATTGGCGGACGTGCAAGGTTGTTTGAGGTCAATCAGAAGCTGGAGGAGGTCAACCGCCTGCGCATGAAGGCGGCAGGGGGCACGCTGAACGGCGCTTCTTCCAACGCACAAGAGCTTCTGGAGCACCCTGAATATGCCGTGAAGACCATCATTGCGCCGCCGCGCATGGCGCGCTATATGCAGCTGAGCACAAAGATCTACAGCATCTATACGCGTTACGTTGCGCCGGAAGACATTGTGGTGTATTCCATCGATGAGGTTTTTATCCACGCTGAACCGTATCTCAAAATGTATCAGACGGATGCACGCGGGCTGGCCATGCGCATGATTCGCGATGTGCTGAAGGAAACAGGCATTACCGCCACAGCGGGTATCGGTGAAAATCTGTATCTGTGCAAGGTGGCCATGGACATTGTCGCGAAGCATTGTGAGCCGGATGCAGATGGTGTGCGCATTGCGGAATTGACGGAGCAAAGCTATCGGGAACAGCTGTGGGAGCATCGACCGTTGACCGACTTTTGGCGTGTGGGACGCGGCATTGCAAGAAAACTGCAGGCCAACGGCATGCAATGTATGGGCGATGTGGCGCTGACCAGTCTGAAAGATGAGGACCTGTTGTATCGGCTGTTTGGCGTCAATGCCGAGCTGCTGATCGATCATGCCTGGGGTTGGGAGCCATGCCGGGTCAGCGATATCCGTGCCTATAAGCCGGAAAGTAGCAGCCTGAGCAGCGGTCAGGTGCTGTCGATGCCCTATGAGCATGATACGGCGGCGGTCATCGTGCGTGAAATGGCGGAGGAGCTGGCGTTGGCACTGCTGGAAAAACAGCAGGTGACCAACCGCGCGGAGCTGGTCATTTGCTATGATACCGAAAACCTGACGCGGTCAGATATGGAGTATACAGGCCCTGTGCAGACCGATCCTTATGGACGGAAGGCGCCAAAACCTGCGCACGGCTTTGAAAACCTGCCGTATACGGCTTCGGCACGGCTGATCAGCGAAGCCATGCTGAACATCTTTGAACGTGTAACCGATAAGCGTCTGCTGGTGCGCCGCGTGTATGTGATCGCCTGCAATCTGAAGGGGGCACAGGAGGAGCTTAACGAAACTGCCGTCACGGAGCAGATGGACATGTTTACCGATTATACCGCACTGGAAGCGAAAAGAGCGTAGGAAAAGGCGCGGCTGGAGCGGGAGCAGAAGGCACAGAATGCGCTGCTGCAGATTCGGCATCGGTTTGGCAAAAACGCCCTGCTCAAGGGCACCAGCCTGCAGAAAGGAGCCACGGGACGCGAAAGGCATCAGCAGATTGGCGGTCACCGTGCGGAGACGGATGACGGAAAAATATAAAGCGATCCTGAACCTGCCGCATCCGGAATTGCGGCATCCGCGCATGAGCATGCTGAACCGTGCGGCGCAGTTTGCCTCCTTTGACGCGTTGGAGGGCTACGAGGAAGCCGTGCAGGAGGAAGCGCGGCTGACAGAACCGGAAAAAGGCATCGGCGAAGCGGAGGCGGAGGAGCTGGACCGCATGCTGCGTCGACTTTCCGAAAAGAAACAGCCGCCTGTGACGGCGCTGTGCTTTGTGCCCGATGAGCGCAAGGCGGGCGGCAGCTTTCAGACATTTACGGGGCGGCTGAAAAAGGTGGACTTGTTCAATGGTCAGCTGATCCTGACCGATGGAACGGTACTGCCGCTCGGGCGTATTCTGAAACTGGACAGCCCGGAGGAAAAAGACGATGAATGAAACGCTGATGATCGCGGGCAGGCACTTTCAGCTGCTCGGGGACGGACAGGGACCGGTGTTTCTGATGGGTGTGTTTGAGGGGGAAGCAGGCGAAAAGATCGTAAGCGAAACAAAAGCCCGCACCGCGAAGCCCTTTACGCTGGTGACCTTTGACACTGCAGACTGGGACAATGATTTTTCCCCATGGGCTACGCCCGGTATGGAAGAGAATCGTCCCTTTGGCGGCGGCGGACCTGAAACACTGCAGATGCTCAGGAACGAAGCAATACCTTTGCTGAAGGAGCGCTTTGGAGAGACGCCTGTCATCACGGCAGGATATTCGCTGTCGGGGCTTTTTGCCCTGTGGGCACTTTATGAATGCGAAGCGTTTGCGGGCGCGGTGTGCTGCTCGGGTTCGCTGTGGGTGCAGGGCTTTATGGAATACGTGCAAAAAAAGGGGCTGCAGGCAGGGCAGAGCGTTTATCTGTCGTTGGGCGGCAAGGAAGAGAAGACTACCCATCCCATCGTCTGCACCATCGGTGACTGCACAAGGCAGATGGACCGCATATTGAAGGCGGACGCGGCTGCCCCGCGGCACACGCTGGAATGGAACAGCGGCGGACACTTTGCCGACAGCGCGAAGCGGCTGGCAAAAGGTCTTGCGTGGATGCTGGAAAAGTGAATAAAAAAGGAGCGGGTACGCCTTTGAAAGCGTATCCGCTCTGTTTTATGGAATCATCAGGCCTTGCCGTTGCAGCCCAGAACGTTGACCAGCTTGTGCTCAACGATCTGCTGGATGGCGGCACGGGCATCCGTCAGGTACTGACGGGGATCGAAGTGATCGGGATGCTCGTTGAAGTGCTTGCGCACCATGGCGGTGAAGGCCAGACGCAGGTCGGAGTCGATGTTGATCTTGCAGACAGCCATGGAAGCGGCCTTGCGCAGCTGCTCCTCGGGGATGCCGACGGCGTCGGGCATCTTGCCGCCCTGCTCGTTGATGATCTTCACAAACTGCTGGGGCACGGAAGAGGCGCCATGCAGCACGATGGGGAAGCCGGGCAGCTTCTTGGCCACTTCGTCCAGAATGTCAAAGCGGAGGGGCGGGGGAACCAGAATGCCCTCGGCGTTGCGGGTGCACTGGGCGGGGGTGAACTTGTAGGCGCCGTGGCTGGTGCCGATGGCGATGGCCAGGGAGTCGCAGCCGGTGGCGGTGGCGAACTCGATGACTTCTTCGGGACGGGTGTAGCTGCTGTCGGCGGCAGAGACGTTCACTTCGTCTTCCACGCCGGCCAGACGGCCCAGCTCGGCCTCGACGGTCACGTTGTACTTGTGGGCATATTCGACGACCTTGCGGGTCTCTTCGATGTTCTTTTCGAAGGGCAGGCTGCTCTTATCGATCATGACAGAGGTGAAGCCGCCATCGATGCAGGCCTTGCAGGTCTCAAAATCGGGGCCGTGGTCCAGATGCAGGGCGATGGGCAGACCGGTGGTGGCCACAGCGGCCTCGACCAGCTTGACCAGATAGGTGTGGTTGGCATAGGCACGGGCGCCCTTGGACACCTGCAGAATCAGGGGAGCATTCTGAGCCTTACCGGCTTCAACGATACCCTGAATGATTTCCATGTTATTGACATTGAAAGCGCCGACGGCGTAGCCGCCCTCGTAGGCCTTCTTGAACATTTCGCGCGTGTTGACAAGAGCCATTGGAAGAAATCCTCCTTACGGTAATTTTCGGTTTATTATAGCATCAAAAAGGACAGTATGCAATCACTTTTTGAAAACGACCCATTTGCTGGCAGCGTAATTGAAGATGACCACCAGCACGTTGGTGATGAGCTTGACCCAAAGGTCAGCCGAGGGGATGGCCTTCATCAGCATGACCAGCAGGTTGAACGCGGCGATGTCAAACACCACCCAGCCCAAGATGCGGGCGGCGGTAAAAAGCCACAGCTCCCGCCAGAAGCCGTTTTCGCGTGTGGCGGTGCTGTTGAACACGTAGCGGCGGTTGGTGAAAAAGGCAAACAGTACGGACAGCACAAAAGCCAGCACCTGACCGGAGTTGGCGATCAGCGCGTAGGAGGCACTGCCGGGCTCCATGCTGCCCAGACCAAACAGCTGACGCCACACAAAGTACACGACCCAGCTGACGGCGGTGGTCAGCACGCCGAAGATGAGATACATGATGATCTCACGCAGCTTTGCGCGGTCCTGCAGCAGGGCTTTGATTTTATTGATCATTGAGGATACGCTCCATTTCGTTTTTCAAAGTATCGCCCTCGTCACCGCGGGCATAGCCGGCGGAAAGGATGTCGGAAAGCGGCAGCGAGAAGGGACGTCCCTTTTGCCCGGTACGGCACTGTACGGCGTCTTCCCTGATCTCCAGCACGTGCACGTTGATGCGGCGCAGCCCTTTTGCATCGTTGACAAACAGGCATACGCTGCGCCCGCTTTCTAAGGAGTAGCGAAGAAAACGGTCAATCATGGCTCTTCACCTGATAGATGCGGATGCCGCCCCATGCGCTTTCAAATATCAGCTCATGCTGCTCCGCAATGGCGTTTTCGTTGACGTAGGTGTTGTTTCTTTCGTGGTCGCTGATGTAGATGTAATCCACATCGTATTTTTGCAAAATGCTTTCATTCAGCACGGGATCGGCATAGAAATCGATGATATCGTACTGCCGCTCCATCAGGTCATAGCCGTGCCAGTGGAGCCACAGGCTGGGACCGCAGACGATATTGCGTCCTGCAAGGGAGGAGACGGGGTTGATGTGATCGGTCCAGCACATGAAGGTGGCATGCTGCGGGGTGTTTTTTTCGATAAACTCTGCCGCCTCGACATCATGGCTGGAGAACATCATGTAGCTGCTTTTGCATTCGCGGGCGATGGAGAGCGTGCCCGTTGCAAAGCAGCAGATGGCGACCATCACCGCCAGCACCGAACGGGAGCGAAGCCCCTTGAGACGGTCAAAAACATCGACGGCATAATCCGCGGCGATGGGGGTCACCAGTGCCCACCAGACATAGAACAGCTTGTTGTTGTCGTATTCGTTGGGCTGGAAGATGATAAACTCCGCCACGACAAAGATGACAAAGGCACCGCAGGCCAGCTTTTTGCGCCAGGCGTTGCGGTCAAAGAGCGCCAGAATGAGGAAAATGGCGGGCAGACCGATGTTTTTGATCCAGAACCACAAATAGCCGTCCCGCAGCCCCATGTTGCCGGAGTTGTTGACCCAGTTGAACTGCAGGTAGACAAAGCCGCTGTTGCCATCAGTATGGCGGAAGGTCCAGCCAAAAAGCTGCGGCGCGGCGAGCAGACAGGCGATGCCGCCATACAGTGCCCACAGAAGAAGGCGCTTGCGGAAGGGCGTTTCACTGCGATGGAGAAGGTCGTATACGAGCCAGCCGGCGCTCATCAGCCCCAGCGCGAGGAAGGAGTGCGTGTGCACCAGCGGCAGCCCGCCTGCCATGATGCCCAGCAGTACAAACTGCCGAGCCTGCCGCTCCTTGACGGTAAAGGCGTCCCACAGCAGGTAAATGCAGGGCAGCAGCAGGCACCAGCCGCCCAGGAACGTGCGCTGCGGCACCAGCATATCGACAATGATGTTGCTCCAGCGCAGGTTATAATAGCTTTGCTCGGCATGGTTGGCGGGGGTCATGTAGTAGCCATCCATGATGGTGTCAAGCCTCTCCAGCCACGTGCCTGCCTGCAGGGAGTTGTAGTTCGCGGTGCCGTTGCTGACGCCCAGCGTGTCAATGCTGTACAGAAAGCCGAGACCGCCGTTGATGAACAGAAACAGTACGGACAGGAACAGCACAGAGCGGCGGGAGGCGGCAAGGCGGTCGACCAGCAGGATATAGCCGATAAAGACCATGGCCATCATGAAGGTGCCGGGAATGATGACGCTTTGACGCAGTGTCATGCCAAAGAGCATAAAGCTTGTGGAAAAGCTGTCCGCCAGGAAGGGATAAGTGAGCAGCTCCCCGGGGAGAATGCTGTAATCGGCGGGGAAAGCGGCATCCCGCAGGCTGGAAATGATGGCCAGATGCAGCGGCAGGTCACCGTACGTGCTCTGACCGCAGAAAAGCATGCCCTCAATGTCGTTCAAACAGTGAGTATACTGCAGATAGCCGCCAAGTACGGTCAGCGGCAGGGCGATGAGCAGCATCGGCAGGATAAGGCGCTTATCCTCGGCACAAATACCCTTGGGTTTTGGTCCCTTGCGGCATACAAACAGGATCAGTCCCGTGATGATCAACAGCGGTATCAGCGCCAGCAGATGACCCTTGACGCTGAAGCGCACAAAAAAAGCCATCAGCGCAGGCAGCCACATCATCATCAGTGTGCCCAGCGCGCAGCCCAGCCAAAGGCGGATGGGCAGCCTTTTTTGCGGCAGCAGTGAACGGATGATGAGCATGCCGCAGAGCAGATATACGGCAGAATAACAAACGGACAGCACGAATTGCCTCCTTGATAGGAATCATAAAGGCCATCAAAGGCCATATAGGGCCATGTGAAAAACAGGGGAAATTTGCTATGATGCTTTTCACCGCCGGCACCATTATACGCTTTTGCGGCGGGGCAAAACAAGCGGAAGAACTGAAATTTACAATCCTGTTACAGTGTCTTTTTGAAGCGGGTGCAGAGCAGCTGCCAGATGGGCAGCAGAATCAGATAAAAGGCAAACAGCACCGAGGCGGAAGGCGCTTCCACCGAGGAGAGCGGTACGCTGCAGGCGATGCACCAGGGGATGAGGGGAGAGATGACCACGGCGGAGTTTTCCAGATACTGCGCGCGCAGCAGGGGGTCTTCCGTTAGTTCTGCCGTCATCTGATCGGTCAACATGATGGCCAGCGTCTGGTTGCAGCTGACCATGGCCGAAAATACCGAGGCCGCCAACATGGAGGCAAAACTGCCGCCTTTTCTGGCCAGACGGCGCAGGGGAACGATCAGAAAATCAAGCAGCCCCGTGGCCTTGAAGATGCCGCTGTAGCAGGCGGCAATGAGAATGATGCAGGTGGTGCGTACCATCGAGGTGAGACCGCCGCCGCCCAGCACGGCCAAGAGCTGCGGGTCCTCCGGAACAAAGCCGTTGAGTAGCAGGGATGGCAGCTGCACAAGGGGAAAGCGCTGCACAAACAGTGTGACGGGCACGGAAATGGCAATACTGAGCAGCAGCAGCGGGCGCACCGGCACACGGAAGAAGGCGGGAATCAGAATGGCCAGAGCGGGCAGAAAGCACCACAGATTCAGCGTGAAGGAGTTCCGCAGCAGCTCCGTGGTGGTGTTGGTGACGGAGGCGGAGCCGGCGCCGAGGCTGAGCAGCAGATAGAGCACCAGACTCACACAGAAGGGCACGATGCAGGTGCGGATCATGCGGCCGATGTTCTGATAAATGTCGGTCTTTGTCAGCGTCGCCACCAGCAGGGCAGAGGTGGAAACGGGGGAGCAGCGGTCGCCGAAGAAGCAGCCCGCCAGGATGGCGCCGCCAGTCCAGAGGGGAGAAAAATCCATCGAACGGGCAATGCTCATGCAGATGACGCCCATGGTGGCGGCCGTGCCGAAGGCAGTGCCGGTCAGAACCGAGATGAGCCCGCAAAGCATAAATGTCAGCGGCAAAAACAGCGCGGGACGGATAAGCCCCGAGACGGCAGATACGATGGCCGGGATGCAGCCGGAGGCTCGCCACAGGGCAGTCAGCACGCCGATGAGCAGCAGCGTGATCAGAATGTTCTTGACGGTCTTGATGCCGGACAGGCCCATTTCAAGCATCTGACGGGGTTTGAAGCCCTTCAGGGCGGCGTCGAATAAAAAGAGCGCCAGCCCGAAAAGCAGGGCCGGCACCACCGACAGGCCGCCCAGCACACAGCCAATCAGCGCGGCGCAGAACAGAAACAGGATCAGCCCATTGCGGGCAGCGGTGTTGTTCATTTTATGCTCCTGAAATAATCAGTTTGCCATAGCATCATAATCGGTCATGAAGCGGCGGCGGAATTCCTCTCCGCAGGCAAGACCGGCAGCGCGGGCGGCGGCGAATGCCCCGCCGTACACGGGCGGTACCGTGCCCATGATCATCTGTGCCCGGGGATCGGCCGCGGCACGCAGACGTTTTTCATATTCGGGAAAATGGCGGATGACGCCGCCGTTGAGCACGAGCGGGAAGGGCGTGCCGAACGATTCGGCAGCGGCATGGATCATCAGGCACAGCTCTTTGACGCAGCCATCCACGATCTCTTCGGCATAGGGGTCACCCATATCAAGTGCCTCAAACACCACGCCGCACAGCGAGGCAATGTAGGCACGGCCTCCGGCATACACCTGCGACAGGTGGCTGATCAATTCGCCGCCGAGGCGCTTTTCAATCAGCTCCTTCATGGGGGTATAGCCGATGCGTCCGTCGTTCATTTTGACCGCGCGGTTGAGGGCGTCACGCCCGAGAATGTAGCCGCTGGAGCAGCCGTCCACCAGCCAGCCGCAGCCGCCGATATAGCGGACCTTGCCATCGACACGGATAGTCAGCGAACTGCCGGTGCCGCAGATGAGGGCGGCGCCGTCTTTTTCTCCCAGCATACCGTAAAGCAGGCAGGGACCGTCTCCCTCCGCCGTCAGATGGCGGCAGGTGACCATTTCTTTTATGCGTTCGCCGATGCTGCCGCCAAAATAGTCGTAGCAGGCGATGCCGGCATACAGGGCGTCAATGGGGGTATCCGCCCCAATGCCCAGGGCGCGGATGCTGTTTTCATAGCGTTTGCAGGCTTCTTCCAGACCGCAGTCCAGCGGATTGGCCCCTGCAGTCACCGAACGGCACAGAATATGCCCCGTCTCGTCAAACAGTACGGCATCCGTCTTGGTGCCGCCCACATCCAGTGCAGCCAGCAGCATGATATTGTTCTCCTTTTATTTGTTGAACAGCGCGCGGCGGGCGGTAGAAAGGCGCATCTTTTCCCGAAGACCTTCCTTGTCCTCTGCTTCCAGCATACCGCGCAGGGTATGCATCTCATCGATGAAGGTGTCCATCTGTTCCAGCAGCGGTGCTTTGTTCATCAAGAACAGCTCGCTCCACATGGCGTCGTTGATACGGGCAATGCGGGTCAGGTCACGGAAACTGTCACCGGTATAGTCGACCAGATGGGTGCTGTCGCTGCAGGTCATCAGCGCCACGGCGATGACGTGGGTCAGCTGCGATACAAAGCCGATCATGCGGTCATGCTCTTCGGGGCTGAGCACGCTGATGCGGGCAAAGCCCAGCAGACGCCCCAATTCCTTGCTCCATTCGATGCCTTCGAGGGTGTTTTTATCGGTGGGCACCACAATGTAGTTGGCGTCCCGGAAGATGCGGTCATCGGCGTTTTCCACGCCGTATACCTCACGACCGGCCATGGGATGGGAGGCGATGAATTCAACGCCCGCGGGCAGCAGCTGCTGTACCTCTTCCACAATGCCGGATTTGACGCCTGTCACATCGGTCACCATGGCGCCCCAGCGGATCAGATGACCCCACTGGCGGATCCAGTCGACAAACACATGGGGATACACGGCAAAGATGAGCACCCCGGCACGGCGGATGGCGTCCTCGGTGGGTTCGGTATAGCCGCAGTCGATGATGCCATGCTCCACGGCGTAGGTGATGGCTTCGGGGCGGGTATCGATCGCTTCCACGTGATAGCCCAGGGAGCGCAGACGCTTGGCATAGCTGCCGCCCATCAGACCCAGACCTACAATCAGAATATCGTTATCAGAGATCCATCTCATCGGTTGTTACCTCAATTCCCAGCGCCCTGAGACGCTCAAAATAATCGGGCAGGCTCTTGCGTACTGCCTGCGCCCCGTAAATCGTACCGCCGATGGTGGTCAGAAGTGTACTCATGGCCATCACGATGCGGTGATCGTTGTGTCCGCTGACCGGCTCCGAAGGCGCATGGGGCGTGCCGGGGCACACGGTCAGTTCATTTTCATCCAATTCGACGGTGATGCCGCATTTGTGCAGCTCTTCGCCCATGGCACGACCGCGGTCGCTCTCCTTGATGGCCAGGCGCCTTGTACCGGTGAAGCGTGCGCCGTGATGCATCGCGGCAAACGCCATCTCGACGGGTCCCAGGTCGGGGCAGTCGCTCAGGTCGATACTGCAAAAGCCTTTCTTCAACGCCGCAAAATGCTCACGGTACACTTTGTCGCCCTGCAGGCTGTCTGCCTTGAGACCGGTCAGGGGCACCCCCAGCGCTTCAAAGAAGGCGGCGTTGGAATAATCGCCCTCCACAGTGACCTCGGCTGCGGCATAATGCTGCCCGCCGGGGATGACAAAGGTGTTTTCATCGGGGCGGGTCAGGCGGATGCCGAAGGTTTCCAGCGCTTCCACCGTCATATCAATATAGGGGCGGCTTTCCACGGGCGGCAGCAGGCGCAGCGTGCTGTCTTCCCTGAGCAGCGGCAGTGTGAACAGAAGACCCGTGATAAACTGGCTGCTGACGGCACCGCTGACGGCGATATCACCGCCGTGAAGCTGCCCTTCCACCTCGGCAGCACCCTTTTCGGTGCGAAGCAGGATGCCCTGATCTTTGCACAGCTCCTCATAAACAGAAAGCGGACGGCTGAACAGTTTTTCACTGCCCTCCAGGCGGGCATGCCTGCCGTCAATCAGGCACAAAGGCAAAAAGAAGCGCAGCGTGCTGCCGCTTTCCCGGCATAAAAGCGTCTCCCGGGGGATAGGGCGTCCGTTGCCTGTGATGGTCACGGTGCTGCCGACCCTTTCAAGCGCTGCACCCAGCGCACGCAGACAGTCCATGGAAGCCAGAATGTCCTCGCTGTATTCCAGACCGTGTACCACACTGCGGCCCTCGCTCAGACCGGCGGCGATCAGCAGGCGGTGTGCCATTGACTTGGAAGGCGGTGCCGCCATCGTTCCCTTCGCTGCGGAGGGGGTAAATACTGCACGCATCATACGCCCTTCACCAGATAGTCCATGGCTTCCAGATAGCCGTTCAGCCCGTGACCGCTGATGGTCTTGACGCAGGCGGCACGCACATAGCTGATCTGACGAAAATCCTCACGCTTGCTCACATCGCTGATGTGCACTTCCACCGTGGGGATGCCAATGGCCTTGACAGCATCCAGAATGGCGACGGAGGTGTGGGTGTAGGCGGCGGGGTTGAACACGATGCCGTCCATTACGCCGTAGGCGGCCTGCAGCTCGTCCACCAGGGCGCCTTCATGATTGCTCTGAAAGATCTTGACCTCCACGCCCAATTCTTCTGCATGGGTGCGGATCATGCCGCATAGTGCCTCATAAGAGTTGCCGCCATAAATGGAAGGTTCACGGATGCCCAGAAAATTGAGGTTGGGTCCGTTCAGAATAAGCAGCTTTTTCATGGAAAATTGCCTTATTTCCTTTCGTCCGCAAGATAGTCGGTGCCGTAGCGGCCGGCCAGCAGGTCGGCAATGACCAGCGCGGTCATGCTGTCCGCCACCACGCGTGCGCGGTGCAATATGGCGGGGTCATGCCGTCCGGCAATGGCGATGGGCTTGTTTTCACCGGTCAGAAAATCAACGGTCTTCTGCTCCTTATAGATAGAGGGGGTCGGCTTGACCGCCAGACGGAAGCATACGGGCATGCCGTTGGTGATGCCGCCGTTGATGCCGCCATTGCGGTTGGTCTCGGTGATGACCGTGCCGTTTTCCATACGGAAGGCGTCGTTGTATTCGCTGCCGCGCAGACGGACGCCGTCAAAACCGATGCCAAAGTCAATGCCCTTGATGCCGGGAATGGAAAGCATCGCGTGCGCCAGCAGGCTTTCCACCGTGTCAAACCACGGTTCGCCAAGGCCCGCGGGCAACCCGGTCACGGCAGTCTCGAGAATGCCGCCCACGCTGTCGCCTTCGGCCCCCGCCGCTTCAATGACGGCGCGCATGCTTTCGCCGGCAGCGTCGTCCAGAACGGCAAACACCTGCCCGTTCAGATGGGTGATGTCCTCATTCAGGTTTCCAAAGGCGCGGTCGCGAACGCCGCCGCATTCCTGCACGTGCGTACCGATCAGAATGCCCTTTTGCTTCAGAGCACCTGCCAGAATGGCGCAGGAGGCGACCAGTGCCGCCGTGATACGGCCAGAAAAATGTCCGCCGCCGCGGGCATCCTGAAAGCCGTGATATTTGCACTGCGCCGTATAATCGGCATGCCCGGGGCGGGCGAGACCACTCAGAGCGGCATAATCACCGCTTCTTTGATTGCTGTTGGGAATGAGCAGACACAGCGGTGTGCCGGTGGTCTTGCCGTTCACCATGCCCGATACGATGCGGAAGGGGTCTTCCTCACGTCTTGCCGTACCCGTCTTTCCCGCGGGGCGGCGCAGCAGCAGCTGATGGGCGATCAGATCGGTATCCACCGTGATGCCGGGAGCCAGACCATCCAATACGGCGCCAATCTATGCTCCATGGCTTTCCCCAAACAGCGTCAGCGTGATGTTTTGTCCAAAGCTGTTTTTCATTGTGCCGCCTCCAGAATGCCGCGAAGCTCTTTGGTGGTGATATCCCGGGCCTGCCAGGAACCGATTTCAGGCACGGTGATAACGGTCACCTTGCCGTTGCGGAACTTTTTATCATGCAGCATGGCGTCAAACACTTTGTCCGCATCGACATCGCAATGTGTGGGAAGCCCCAGCCGTTCCAGAACGCGGAGCAGCCTTTCTCTGACATTGCCTTCGCACATGGGGATCATGCCCAGTGCCACGCACTCGCCGTGATACAAGCCGAGTCCCTGCGCCTCATAGCCATGACCGATGGTGTGACCGAGGTTCAGGATCTTCCGCAGTCCCTGTTCCTTTTCATCCTGCTCCACCACGTCCTTTTTGATCTGCAGGGCACGGGTGATAATGGCTTCGATGTTTTCGGCAATGTCCGCGGTCTCAAACATTTCAAACAGCACCTTGTCGCTGGTCATGCCCATTTTGACGGCCTCGGCAAGGCCGCTCGCGTACTGCCGCTTGTCCTGCGTCAGCGGCAGGTCGGGGTCTACGATGACGGCTTTCGGCTGCCAGAAAGCGCCCACGATGTTTTTGATGCCGCCGAAATTGATGGCCGTCTTGCCGCCGATGGAGGAGTCCACCTGCGACAGCGTGGTCGTGGGAATATTATAGAAATCAATACCGCGCATATAGGCGGAGGCGGCAAAGCCCGTCAGGTCACCCGCCATGCCGCCGCCGACGGCCACACAGCAGTCGCCGCGGGTAAAGCTGTTTTCCAGCATTGCGGTCAAAAGGCGCTGCCAGCCGTCCACGCTCTTGCTTTTTTCGCCCTGCGGCAGTGTCACGATAACGGGGCTTTTGCACTGCGCGGCGACCCTGCGGGCATAGTCCTCGGGCACGCCGTCATCTGTCACCACCAGCACGCGGCGGTTCAAATTCATCAGTTTTCCGGCCTGGTCGATCAGCCCGCGGCCGATGTGAATATCATAGCTGTTTTCACCCAGGTTCATGTGCAGCATGTCGGTCACCTCATATCTTTACAAAAAACCATTATGTATTATACGTGTGACGCCCTTTTTCGTCAAGGCAACGGGTTTTGTATTTCTGTTGTACTACGCTTGACAGATCATACAGGCCGTGCTAAATTGTATACACAAACCGACGACGCAGAGAAAAGCCGGAGAGGTCTGATTCAGCGAGGGAAGGACAGTGCAAGCTTCCAGCAGACGGCCGGGTAATATGGACTGCGGAGGGCAGCCATGAATAGGCTGACGGCAGACGCCCGTTACAGCGCCGCGGATATGATGGTATCCGGCTGAGGGGTTTTGTCATAAAACCCAAAGACAAGGTGGCACCGAGAACAATGATTTGTTCGCCCTTGATTACACAAAGTAATCAGGGGCGTTTTTCTTTGGAGGCAAGAGCAATGAAGCGTAAAACCGTCATCCTCGGCGCGGGGCATGTGGGCAGCCATGTGGCGTCCATGCTCGCCGCCCGGAATGTGTGTGAGGAGATCGTACTGGTCGATCTCATACCCGAAAAAGCCGCGGCACAGGCACTGGATGTGGCGGACAGCGTATCCTCCCTTCCGGGAAGCGCTATTGTGAGGGCGGGAGAGCATGCCGAATGCGCGGATGCTGACCTTATCATCTGCGCCATCGGCGAGCCCCGCAAGCCCGGTCAGACACGGCTGGACCTGCTCGACCGTTCGGTGGTGCTGTGCGGCGCGCTGATCGAACAGCTCAAAAGCATTACGATCACTTGCCCCGTGATGACCATCACGAACCCCGCGGACATCGTCGCCCACCTGATGCGTAAGGGGCTTGGACTTCCCAGAGAAAAATGCTTTGGTACAGGCACCTTGCTGGACACTGCCCGCCTCAGACGCATCACGGCGGAAAAGCTCGGCATCGACCGCCGCAGCGTGCAGGTATTCGCCCTTGGCGAGCACGGTGACAGCTCGGTGGCGGCACTCTCCTGCGGCACGGCGATGGGACAGCCGCTGGAAGCCTTCTCCCTCCCGGCGGAGGAGATGGAAAATGCCATGCGGATGGCGGGGATGGACATCATCAACGGCAAAGGCTCCACGGAGTTTGGCATCGGCGCGGCGGCGGCGGATATGGCACTCGCCATCCTGCGGGATGAAAAGCGTGTGATGCCCGCCAGCGTACAGCTGATGGGCGAATACGGAGCCCGCGATATCCACTGCGGCGTGCCCTGCATCATCGGTGCAAACGGCATTGAAAAGATCATCGAACTGCCGCTTAACGAAAGAGAACAGACCGCCCTGAAGCATTCGCTTCAGGTCATCCAAACCCACACGCAAAAAGCCCTGTGCGCTTACGGCTCTTAAAAAGAGCGTAACGATAAAAAAGAAACCCAAATAATAAGGAGGAACAAACCATGAAAAAGCTGCTTTCCGTCATCCTGACCCTCGCTCTGCTGCTCTCCTGCACCGCCGCGCTGGCGGACACCTACCGCATCGCCATCGTGCAGCCTTTGACCCACACCTCCCTTGACCAGATCCGTGAAACCATCGTAAAAGAACTGAATGCCTCCGGTGATAAAGACATCGAGATCCTGACCGCCAACGCCAACGGCGACGGCTCCGCCCTGTACAACATCATCAGCAAGTATCAGGCTGAAAGCGTTGACATGATCATTGCCATCGCCACCTCCACCGCCCAGACGGCCAAGTCCGTGTACATCGGTACCGATACCCCCGTCATCTTCTCCGCTGTTTCCGACCCCAATGCCGCCGGCATGGTGGGCGATGACTGCGCCAACATCACGGGCGTGAGCAACAACATTCCCGCTGCCGAGATCGTCAAGCTGATCTTCAACTTCCAGCCCGATTGCAAAAAGATCGGTTTCGTCTACACCTCCAGCGAGGCCAACTCCGTCAGCACCATCCGTGCCGCCAAGGCCTACTGCGAAGCCGAAAACATCGCTTATGAAGAAGTTTCCATCTCCAACCTGAGCGAACTGCAGACCGCCGTTGAGACCCTCATCACCAAGGGTGTCGATGCCCTGTACACCGGCAACGACAACTCCATCGCTTCCGCCATGGCGACCTACACCGATGTGGCCTATACCGCCGGCATCCCCGTGTACTGCGGCGCTGACTCCATGGTCGCGGACGGCGGCTTTGCCACCATCGGCGTCAACTATGTCCAGCTGGGTGAGCAGACCGCCGCGATGGCGCTGCGCATCAAGAACGGTGCTGCCATTGCCGACAATCCCTATGAGACCTTGACCAACTATGCCAAGTTCGTCAACATGCAGGCCGTTGAACGCTTTGGCGGCAACTTTGCCGAAAGCGCTTATGAAGGCTATACCGTGCTGGTCGAAGCCGACGGCACCAACCATTTCGGCGAGTAAGCAAAAGCGGATAACTGACCGGAAGCCCTCGGGCTTCCGGATTTCCGCTGTTCCGAAGGAGGAAAAACCGTGGTTCTGATCAATATGCTGATCTCCGCCATCAGTCAGGGACTTTTGTATGCTCCCATGGCGCTGGGCGTATTTGTCACCTTCAAAATTCTGAAAACGCCCGACCTGACCGTGGATGGCAGCTTTGTTGTGGGTATGACCGTCTGCGCTGCCGTGACCATTGCGGGCTACCCCGTGCTGGCACTGTTTGCAGCCCTTGCGGCGGGAGCCATCGCCGGTCTTTGTACGGCACTGCTGCAGACCAGGCTCAAGATCGAACCCATTCTGTGCGGCATTCTCGTGGCGACCGGTCTGTATACGGTCAATTATGCTGTATTGGGCGGTCAGAGCAACCTTTATCTGCAGCGTCAGGTGATGAATGCCGCAGGCTATCCCGTCAATCAGGCGGCGGATACGGTCTACAAAAGCTTTGGTCAGCTGCTCAATCCTTTGGGCGGTCAGTGGAAAAACACCAACACGCAGGTTATGCTGCTGACGCTGGGCATCGTGCTGGTGCTGGTCGTGCTCCTTGGTATCTTCTTCTTCACCCGTCCCGGCATGGCCATTCGCGGCACCGGCGACAATGAAGAAATGGTGCGTTCCTCCTCCATCAATGCCGATCTGACGCGTACCGCCGGCATCATGCTGGCCAACGCGCTGGTGGCCTTCAGCGGCGGTCTGCTCTGTCAGCAGCAGCGCTATGCCGATCTGAACTGCGGCAGCGGCATGCTGGTCATGGGTCTGGCTTCCGTCATCATCGGTCAGGTGCTGGGCGGCAACCGCGGCCTGATCGTGGGTCTGATTTCTGCGGCAGGCGGCTCCATCCTGTACCGCATCGTGCTGCAGCTGGCTTACAGCATCGATCTGCCGTCCTATTCCGTTAAGCTCCTGTCCACGCTCATCGTCATCGTGGCGCTGGGTGTGCCGCTGCTCAAAAAGCACGGTTTCAAGCTTCCGGGAGGGAAAAAGGCATGAACGACTGTGAATTGAACATTCAAAACCTGACCAAATGCTTCGAAAAAGGCACCGCCAATGAAAAGGTTGCGCTTGACCATCTGAATCTGATGGTTCCTGCCGGACAGTTTGTTACTGTGCTGGGCACCAACGGCAGCGGCAAAAGCACGCTGTTCAATGCCATTCTGGGCAAGCTGCGTCCCGATGAGGGCACCATTCTGCTGGGCGGTGAGGATATCACCCGACAGAAGGATTACAAACGTGCCCTGAACATCGGCTGTCTGTACCAGAATCCCCTGCGCGGCACGGCGCCCGATATGACCATTGAGGAAAACCTCGCCCTGGCCTATACCCGCAAATCCTCGCGTTCCTTTTTTGCCGTCAACCGTCGGGACAGCGCTTACTTCCGTGAACTGTTGGCTACCCTGAATATGGGCCTGTAGGACCGTATGAAGACCCGCATGGGACTGCTCTCCGGCGGACAGCGACAGGCAGCGTCGCTCCTGATGGCGACCATCGCCAAACCGCGACTGCTGCTGCTCGATGAGCACACCGCTGCCCTTGACCCCGGCGCGGCGGACAAGGTGATGGAACTGACCAAACGCATCACAGCGGAGCAGGGCATCACCACCCTGATGGTCACGCATGATATGGATTACGCGCTCAGCATTGGTACCCGTACCATTATGCTGTCCGCGGGAAAAGTGGTCATGGATATCAGCGGGGAAGAGCGTGAGCAGATGACCTCCGGTCATCTGGCAGAGCTGTTCTACACTGCCCGTCAGAAAAAGCTCGGACAATAACACAGCAATATACGAAAAAGCAACACTCCGGCTTTGTCGGAGTGTTGTTTTATAATAGGTAAAACGATCAGATGAGCCCTACCAGAAAGGCGACGGCGCAGGCGGCGACAGCCACGGTCAGCAGCTTTTGTTTGCACAGTGCCAGCACGATGGCGGCGGCAAAGGCGGCGATGCCGGCAGCATCATTGCCCGTTGCGTGGATCATGGCGGGAAAGGTCATGGCGGCCAGCGTCACATAGGGCACATAATACAGAAAAGAACGGATAAAACGGTTGGTGATGGGGCGGCGGATCAGTGTGAGCGGCAGCACACGCAGTGCGTAGGTCACAAGCGCGATCAGAAAGATATAGCCGAGATTGCTCATGCTTTTTCTTCCTCCTTTACGGGAAACAGCAGCGCGGCGGCAGCGGAGAGCCCCACAGTGATCAGCAGCACGCTCATGGCGTCGGTCATGAAGGAAAGATGGGAGGCAATAAAGCTGAGCAGCATTGCCAGAATCACTACACCTGCGACCACGCGATTTTCTTTTGCCGGCGGTACGATGATGGCAATGAACATACCGTACAGTCCCACGCCAAGAGCATTGACGACATTCGCGGGAAGCACATTGCCCATGACCACGCCCAGCAGCGTACCCAACGCCCAGCCGGGGCTGGCGACGCTGAAGGCACCGTAGCTGTACACGGGGTTCAGGGAGCCGGGATAGGCAGCGGAAATGGCAAAGATCTCATCCGTCACACAGTCGCCCAGCAGCAGCCGCTGCCACAGCGGCACAGAAGGGGAAAGCTTCTGACAAAGGGCGCAGCTCATCAGCAGATAGCGTGCGTTAATGACTGCCGTCATCAGGATGACCATCCACACCGAGGATTGGGCGGCGATCATTTTGAAACCCTGATATTCGCCGGCGGAGGCATTGGTCAGCAGGGAAGAAAGCGTGGCCTCAGCTGCGGTCAGGCCGCACTGGCGGGCGTAGATACCCAACGCAAAGGAGACGGCAAAATAACCGGCCGCGATGGGCAGCCCGTCCCTGATGCCGCGCAGATACGCGGCTTTGTTTCCATTGCTCATACATACCCTCCACGGGAAAAAATCAGACAGCGCCTATTGTAAAACAAACCTCCGCCGTTGTAAAGCACAATCGGCGGAGAAAGGGTTATTTTGCCGCGCTGTCAAGCGGCAGACAGACCGAAAATGTGCTGCCTTTACCGGGAACACTCTCGGCATGGATGGTGCCGCCCGAAAGCTTGATGATGCGCTGCACCATGGTCAGCCCCAGACCGTTGCCTTCCCCATGATGCGCTTTGTCACCCTGATAGAATTTTTCAAAAATATGCGCCAGTGTCTCCTCTGTCATGCCGATGCCCGTGTCGCCAAAGCGGATGATCGCCTGCCGCCCTTCGACTTTCAGGGAGACCGAGATGGTACCGCCCTCTGGCGTGAACTTGATGGCGTTGTTCAAAAGATTGATCCACGCCTGCTCCAGCATCTGCTTGTTGCCGCGGCAGCGAAGCTCGACAAGGTCGATGTCGAGCATCAGCTCTTTGGCCTCCCATTGCTTTTCAAGCAGCAGTATGCAGGAGCGCAGCTGTTCATCGAGGGAGAACTCGGTCTTTTCTGTCACAATCTATTGCGCTTCCAGCTTCGAAAGCAAAAGGATGTTGGTGGCAAGGCTTGCCAGCCGCTCGGATTCATCGGCAATAATGGTAGCGTATTCCCGCCGCTCCGCATCGGTCAGGTCCTCCCTCTGCAGCTGGCGGGCAAAACCGCGGATGGAAACGATGGGCGTTTTGAACTCGTGGGAAAAACTGTTGATAAAGTCGTTGCGGAACATTTCGATGCCGCTCAGCTCCTGCGTCATGCGGTTGAAGGAGCGGATCAGATCGTTCATTTCATCCGAGTCTTCTCCTTCATTTTCGGGCAGCTTGACCGAAAAATCTCCCTTTGCAACGCGCTCGGTGGCGTCCTTGATCTGCATGATGGGACTCAGAAAGTATTTGCCGATCCACGCGGTGATGACGGTGGCGATGATGCCGGAAATCAGCACCAGCCGCACAGGGGACAAGACCTGTGTCAAAAGCATTGCCGCGTAGGGCGTGCCGGGGAACAACTGCGCCGAAAAATACAGCGCGCTGGTCAGAAAGTTGGAGAGCAGCATGATAAAGAACACATACAGCACCAGGCGCATGCGCAGGCTGCCCATACGGTTTCTCATTGCTTCAGCACCGCCTTATACCCCAGTCCGCGCACGGTAACGATCTCAAAATCGTTGCTGTCACGGAATTTGTCACGCAGACGGTTGATGTGCACATCCACAGTGCGCTCGTCCGATTCGCTGTCCATGTCCCAGATCTCATCCATCAACTGGCGGCGGGTAAAGATGCGTCCGGGATAGGAGAGGAGCTTAAACAGCAGCAAAAACTCCTTCTTGGGCAGCGCCTCTGTTTCGCCGCTGACGATGACGGAAAGTGAGGTAAAATTCAGTTCCGTACTGCCGATGGTCAGCTTGCGGTCGGCGGCGATGCGGCTGCGGCGCAGCAGGGCGGCAATGCGCAGCAGCATCTCTTCTTCGTCCACGGGTTTGACCATGTAGTCGTCTGTGCCAATCAAAAAGCCCTTGTGCTTATCCTGCGGGGCTTCACGGGCCGTGACCATCAGAATGGGAATCTCACTGCCGCTCTCACGCAGGGTGCGGGTAAACTCATAGCCGTCCATGCGCGGCATCATAATATCCAGAACGATCAGGTCCACATGGTGGCTGTCCATCATTTCCAGCGCTTCAACGCCGTCGCGCGCGCAGACGGGCTCGTAACCGTTCTGCCGCAGCACCGTCGCCATCAGGCGGCGGGTGTTGTTGTCATCCTCCACAACCATGATCTGAAACATGTGCAATCCCTCCCTTTGTACAACTGGTATTGTAGCATATAAATATGAAGTTGAGTTAAACAATCCGAATCGTTTTTTGTATTCTTTGACAGTTTGCACAATAAACGTGAGCAATCTTTGTGTATTCTGCGCCTGTTCAATCTGGTGGTTTTTTAGTATAATTACAGCATCGTAAATCATGCTCATCCTGAGCAAAGAGGATATATTTAAGGAGGATCTGTATTATGGCAAGCTTGACCCTGAATCACATTTACAAGATCTACGCCGGCGGCGTGACCGCTGTAAGCGACTTCTGCCTGGACATCGAGGATAAGGAGTTTATCGTTCTGGTCGGTCCTTCCGGCTGCGGTAAGTCCACCACCCTGCGCATGGTCGCCGGTCTGGAAGAAATCTCCGACGGCGAACTGTACATCGGCGACAAGCTGGTCAACGATGTGGCCCCCAAGGATCGCGACATCGCCATGGTGTTCCAGAACTACGCTCTGTATCCCCACATGACCGTGT
>JAKSQG010000040.1 GCA_024404275.1 Clostridia bacterium
AACCGGTCCCTGCGGTCCCGATACCGAAATGTTTGTGATCGCCAAGACTCCCTGCGGCCCCAAATGCTCTCCCGCCTGCGATTGCGGCGCCTATTTGGAGATCTGGAACGACGTGTTCATGCAGTACGGCAAGCAGAAGGACGGCACCTTCAAGCCCCTCGACCAGAAGAACGTCGATACCGGCATGGGTCTGGAGCGCGTCATCTGCGTGCTGAACGGCAAGAAGAGCGTGTATGAGACCGATGCCTTCCTGGGCATCCTCAGCAAGATCGAGGAGCTGTCCGGCAAGACCTATACCCCCGATGATGAAAACACCCGTGCCTTCCGCATCGTGGCTGACCATATGCGTACCTCCACCTTCATTCTGGGTGATGAGCGCGGCATCGGCCCCAGCAACACCGACCAGGGCTACATCCTGCGCCGCCTGATCCGCCGCGCCGTCCGCTACGGCATGCAGCTGGGCATGGCCGAAGGCTTCACCGCCGAGATCGCCAAGGTCATCATTGAGCAGTACAGGGCCATCTATCCCGAGCTGGGTGCCAACAGCGCCTTCGTGCTGGAGCAGCTGACTCAGGAAGAAGCCCGCTTTGCCAAGACCCTCAAGACCGGTGAAAAAGAGTTTGACAAGCTGTGGCAGAACATCGTGAACACCAAGGCGATGCTGGAGTCCATCCTCTCCGCCGAGGATTGCGCCGCCAAGGCCGCCGAGCTGGCCGCGAGCAAAAAGCTGCGTCCCTCTCCAGACATGATGCCCATCATTGAAGCCGCCAAGGTCAATGACAGCGCCGCCGTCAAGGCTGCCGTGGAAGCCCGCGCCGCCACCCTCAATGTGCTGGATGGCCGCAGCGCCTTCAAGCTCTACGACACCTACGGCTTCCCCATCGAGATGACCATGGAGCTGGCCGCCGAAAAGGGTCTGACTGTCGACAAGGCTGACTTTGATGAGCGCTTCAAGAGCCATCAGGAGCTGAGCCACACTGCTTCCGCCGGTTCCTTCAAGGGCGGTCTGGCCGACCACACCACCGAGACCAGCCGTCTGCACACCGCCACCCACCTGCTGCAGGCTGCCCTGCGCAAGGTACTGGGCGACGAAGTGTATCAGAAGGGCTCCAACATCACCGCGGAGCGCCTGCGCTTTGACTTTGCTTTCAGCCGCAAGATGACCCCCGAAGAGATTAAGGAGGTCGAGCGTCTGGTCAACGAAGCCATCGCCGCCGATGTGCCCGTGGTCATGGAAGAAATGACCGTACCCGAGGCCATTGCCAAGGGTGCTATGCACGTATTCGAAAGCAAGTACGGTGAGATCGTCCGCACCTACAAGATGGGCGATTACTCCTTCGAGATCTGCGGCGGTCCTCATGCCGACCGCACCGGCGATCTGGGTTCCTTCAAGATTCAGAAGGAAGAATCCTCCTCTGCCGGCGTGCGCCGCATCAAGGCCACCGTTACCGGCCGTAAAGAATAATTCCATCAGGCCACACAGGCTGTCCTTCGGGGCAGCCTGTTTTCTGCCTGTGCATTGCACGCAGGCAGTTTTACCGTTTGCAAAAAAGCATAGAAAAATCACCCAGGAGAAAAATTCCCGGGCGATTTCATTCACGCACAGCATCGCCGTGCATATGTGTACTTACCGTGCAGCTTGACCGGAGGTGCGCCGGAGTATGCCGTCGCAAGAATGGTTCCTCCGGTATATCCCTATGGGTCAGTTGCCTGCCTCGTCGGTCTCAGCGTCTTCAGCCAGAGCCCGTGCATACTTGAAGGACATGATGCCTTCGGGATACAGGTACTCCACGTTGTTGTGGGTAGTGTAGGACTTGATGTCCTGCGTATCCTCAGAGGTGCGGATCTTGTGCAGAGCCGCCTGGATCTGGGGCATGGTGTAGCTGTAGGGGGTCTTCATGAAGTAGTACAGAGGCGTGGGCGCCGGGTAGGTCTTGGCGTTGAAGCGGGTCATGTGCGCCATGGTGCGCGCGATGTCCTTCTCCTCCACCAGCATGGCGATCATGGCATAGTTGTTGGCCATGTGCTCGTCAGAATAGAAGTAGTCGTCCTTGGTACCCTTCACCGTCTTCACGTCGGCACAGCTCTCCAGGGAGAACATCTCCTCCAGCATGGCGGGCATCTCCTCGTCCTCAGCCTCCAAAGGCTTGCGGGCAGTCAGCATGCCGTTGGCGCTGCGCTCACGAATGAACTCAGCCACCACTTCGCCGGGCTTCCGCTCGATCTCGCTATCCGGCACTACCATGGGATCCTCGCTGGCGGGATAGGGATCGTTCACCTCAGGCAGAGAGTCCATGTAGTCGAAAATATCCACCTTGCCGTCTGCAGCAGTGGCAGGAGCGGTCTCGCCGTTCATTACGGCGTCAGCTGCGGCAATGATCTCTGCCTTTTCAAACTTGGGGTTGTCATCATCATGATGCATGGCAGGATCGTTGGCGTCGGAGAAGGTATCCTCCACTGCGTCAATGTTCTTGTCCACTTCCTTGGCAAACCCGGGCTTTCTTCTTCCAAACAGCATATCGTTCACTCCTTTCTCTTGATGGTTTGATTATATACCCCTCGGGGGTATTTGTCAAGTAGAAAAGCGGAGGGGATTTCTCTCCTCCGCCCATTTGATACAATTGTTGCGTTAACCGGAGATTACTTGATCAGGCCATACTCAGCCAGCTTGTCGGCAACGTCGGCCAGGTCGAACTTCTCCAGGGTCTCGCGGGTGGGGATGCCGGTCTCGGTGTCCCAGCCCATGGCCTCGTAGAACATGGTGAAAGCCTTCTCCATGTCGTCACGATCCATCTTCACAGTGCCCTTCTCGAAGGCCTTGAAGTCGGGCTCCTTGTCGAACACCCAAGCGGGGATAGCGTCATGATCCTTGCGCAGGTTGTCGCTGCCCAGGTTGATCTTGAAGGAGATGGCAGTCATGGCGCGCAGCAGGTGAGAGATACGCTCGCAGTCGAAGTCGATGCTCTCGCGGGTGTACTCTTCGCCGGTAACAGCGCTCATGTACTTGGCATCCAGATCCAGGTCGCCGATGTAATTGCGCTTCTTGGAGGTGGACAGGGTCATGGGGTACATCCAGTTGCACAGGGTGGCGGAGTCATGCCACTGCTTGCCCAGGAAGGACCACTTGGCCACACGGATCTTGGCGTCGTTGATGGGGGTGTAGGCCTTGGGGGCGTCGGTAGCACCCTCGCCGAACCAGTAAGCCAGAGCAGGCTTGATGACCTCCTCATAGGGAGAGCCGGAGCGGACGAAGTTGGTGCAGTGGTGGATCATGCAGTCACGGTTGTACATAGCGTTGTACAGCAGACCAGACTGCCAGGCATCCTCGGAGGAGTGATGCTTGGGATAGCCGTTGTAGGTGACGTTGGTGTTCTTGCCGGACACTTCGTCATAGTAGTTCTTGCCGGCGCTGTTCTTGGAAGCGTCGTCCAGGCCCCACTCTTTGTACAGGTAGTAGGTACCGACGCCCAGCATCTTCCAGGATCCCTTGGCTTCAGCAATACGCTTGTAGAACTCCCAGGCCCAACGGGGATCGCCGTCCAGCATCAGCTGCCAAGGGGTCTCGTTCCACTCTTCTTCAGTGAAGTGCTCCTTCAGGATACCGTCGTTGTACATACGGAAGAAGTCGCTGTTCACGTTGCCGTAGTTGTCCCACACGCCGTAGTCGTCCACAGCACGGCTCATGGAGCCGCCCAGGATCATGCCGGCATCGCCCTCGTCCACGAAGTCATGCACATTGGACTCACCGGGGAAGATGTTCTTACCGGAGATGATGGGCATGCAGGTGTTGGACACATGGGTGGGCAGATCGTAATCAGCCAGGGGGTCCATCTCATACTCGGTGTAGCAGCGGACGGGGCAGGAAGAGCAGCCGCCCTGCTTCACGGTCCACTTCTCAGCGACCTTGCCGAAGTCGAACACGCCCTTGTTGCAGCGCAGAGCAGCCACGTTGATCTGGCCGCTGGGCTGCTCGCCCTGATCCACGGGACCATTGGGAGCCTTGCCCCAGACAACGCCGGGAGCGCCCTGCCAACGGTTCTTGGAGGTAGCGGAGTACTCAGCCCAGGACTGAGGCACAGAAGGCACGTTGTGGTTGTTGTTGCCGCCAACCAGATCCTTGATCATGTAGTTGGACAGCTCGCGCACCTCGATGGGGCGGGCAACCTTCACGGCACCGGTGCCGCGGGCAGCCAGAGCCTTCACCTTCTTGGAGCCCAGGATGGCGCCGACGCCGGCACCGCCGGAGTTACCGACAGAGGTGATGATGGTGGACATGGGGACCAGGTTCTCACCGGCCTGGCCGATGGAGCACACGTCGAAGGTGTCGCCGCACTCCTTGGCGATGACGGCGTTGGTGTTGAAGGTGCCGGTGCCCCAAACATGGGAAGCATCCTCCAGGGTGATCTTCTCGTCATCGATCTTGATGTAGACGGGCTTCTCAGACTGACCCTCCAGGATGATGGCGTCATAGCCGGCGTACTTCATGGCATGAGCGAAGTGGCCGCCCATGTGAGCGTCGACGATGGAGTTGCCCTTGGACCAGTTGGACAGGAAGGAGATGTTCATACGGCCGGAGCAGGGCACGCCAGAGGCGGTCAGAGGTCCGATACCGAACACAACCTTGGATTCGGGAGCCAGAGCGTCGGTCTCCAGGGGAACTTCGTCCCAGATGACCTTGTAGCCCAGGCCCATGCCGCCGATGTAGGGCTTATACTTGGGCAGGGTGTCTTCCTTGGTGACTTCGCCGGTGGTCAGGTTGATGCGAGCGATCTGACCAGCCCAGCCGTAAATGCCGTTCTTAGCAGACATTGTTTATTCCTCCTCGTTGATTTTCTCGGACGATCAGACTTCCTGAGCAGCGGCAGCCACCTTGTCCCAGGGGATGATGGACAGAGCGCCGGAGGGGCAGCCGACGGCGCACTCGCCGCACAGCACGCACTTGGAAGACTTCTTGGTCTCGGGGTTGACGGTGGGCATATGCCAGGGGCAGGCAGCCACGCAGGCACCGCAGCCCACGCACTTGTCCTGGTTCACCTTGCGGATGCCGTCGATACCGGCCTCGATGGCCTGCATGGGGCAGGCGTTGCCGCAGGCGGGATCTTCGCACTGACGGCAGGTATCCGGGAAGTAGGTCCAGTTATTCTCGGTGTACAGACCATTGCCGTTGCGGCTGGAGTACAGATTGCGGGTCACCTTAACGCGGCTGATGTAGCTGGAGCACACACCGTCGTTGGTCAGGGTGCAGTTGATCTCGCAGCGCTGGCAGCCCACGCAGCGGTCAGCATCGACCACCAGCAGGCCCTGGGGGAATGCCCAAACGCGCACCTTATCATCGGCCAGAGCCTGAGCGGTAACGCCCAGAGTGGCCAGCATGGTGCTGGACATCATCACGCCGACCAGGCTCTTGCCGGACAGCTTCAGGAACTGACGGCGGGTATAGTCCTTGTCGAGGAAACGCTTCTTGTCAGACATGGTTTCTCCTCCTCTTTTCTTTGTCTCTCCGCGCTTTGTGCCGGAGAGAATGGATGCAATAAAAACAGGAACACCGAAAACACAGGTCAGCCTTGGCGCTCGCCGACCCACATTCCGGCACTCCTTCGCAAACGGCAGGCGATGCGGTTGTCCCCACCACCCAATGGCCGTATATGCCCGGAGGGTACATACGGCTCGGAGTACATTCTTGTTTCTGCATTTATTATATGGACGACGGGCCAGTTAGTCAACATTAACTGCCCTGTTTTTTTGTATCCGGACGGACCCTCTTGACAAGTTCCCATCCTGCTTTCATAATGGTTCTGTCAAAATCAGGAGGCATATTCGTGATGTACAGGCTGTTTATTGTGGAAGATGATGCCGGCATCGCTGCGGCGATCCGTACGCTGGCGGAAAGCTGGGGCTTTGATGTACACCTGTGCGGTGACTTTAGACGTGTGACCGAGGAGTTTGCCGCATACGATCCGCACCTTGTGCTGCTGGATATCATGCTGCCCTTCGCCAACGGCTTTCACTGGTGCGGCGAGATCCGCAGGACCTCGCATGTGCCGATCATCTTCATCTCCTCCGCCGCTGATAACATGAACATCGTCATGGCGATGAACATGGGCGCCGATGATTTCATTGTCAAGCCCTTTGACGGCAATGTGCTGATCGCCAAGCTGCAGGCCATGCTTCGCCGCAGCTATGATTATATCGCGCCCGCGCATGTATTATCCCACCGCGGAGCACTGCTCAACACCGATGACAATACCCTGACTGTCAACGATTGCCGCGTGGAGTTGAGCAAGAACGAGTACCGCATCCTCCTGTGCCTGATGGAAAACAAAGGCAAGGTCGTCAGCCGCGAAACGCTGATGGAACGGCTGTGGGAAACGGATTCCTTTGTGGATGAGAATACGCTGACCGTCAATGTCAACCGCCTGCGCAAAAAGCTGGATGCCGCCGGGCTGAACGGCTTCATCTCAACCAAATTCGGCGTGGGCTATCTGGTGGAGTAAAACGATGAAACAGATGCCTGCATACTTCAAAAGCAAAACCGCATTGCTTTGCTTTCTTTTCATTGCCGTGATGGTCTTTTCCGCCTCTTTTGCGCTTTATCATCTTCCTGTCGAAGCTGTACTGTACCCTGCCCTGCTTGTGGCTTTCATCGGGCTGATGTTTCTGACAGCCGACTGGCTGCGTACCCGCGCAAAGTGCCGCAGGCTGGAACATCTGTCCTCCGTGACCGCGGAAATGCTGACCGACCTGTCGCTGACCGATACCTTGCCCGAAGCCGCCTGGTCGCACCTTGCCGCAGGCATCCGTGATGAGCTGATTCAAAGCAAGGCCGCTGCCCGCAGCGATTATCAGGAGATGGTGGATTATTACACCGTGTGGGCGCATCAGATCAAAACCCCCATCGCCTCCATGAAGCTGACGCTCCAAAATGAGGACAGCGAGCTCTCCCGTCAGCTGCGCTCCGACCTGTTCCGCACGCAGCAGTATGTGGATATGGTGCTGGCCTTTTTGCGGCTGGGTTCGGACAGCACCGACTATGTCTTCCATACTGTCAGCCTCGACGATGTTATCCGCCCCTCTGTGCGGAAATTTGCGCCGGAATTCATCCGCCGCAAGCTGTCCCTTCACTATGAGACCATTGGCACTGCGCTCGTCACCGATGAAAAATGGCTGGCTTTTGTATTGGAGCAGCTGCTGTCCAACGCGCTGAAATATACCAAGGAGGGCTGTATCACCCTTCAGATGACAGACGAACACACGCTGTGCATCGCCGATACCGGCATCGGCATCGCCCCATAGGACCTGCCCCGCGTGTTTGACAAGGGCTACACCGGCTATAACGGCCGTATGGACAAAAACGCCAGCGGTCTTGGTCTGTATCTGTGCAAGCGCGTGTGCGAACGGCTGGGCATTGAGCTTGGCATCTCTTCCGAGCAGGAAAAGGGCACGCAGGTAACTCTACGCTTCGTCGGTTGTCTTCCGCCTGAAAATGTGGCATGATCTTGCTGTGAGGTGATTTTTATGTCAGCAACAACTACCGGCATGCTCATCAAAGCACTGCGCAAGGAGCATGGTCTGACGCAGGCGGCATTGGCTGCCTTGCTGCACATCAGTGACAAGACCGTCAGCAAATGGGAACGGGATGCCGGTCTGCCCGATGTGAGCCTGCTCCCTGCCTTGGCAGAGGCATTGAATGTATCAGCCGAAACGCTGCTGCATGGCCGCATCAAACCCAATCAGGAGGATACAGGAAGCATGAGACGTTTGGCATTCTATCGCTGCCCCATCTGCGGCAGCATCATGACCGGCACAGGACAGGCCCACATCACCTGCTGTGACCGTCCTTTGGCACCCATGAAAGCACAACCTGCTGATAATGCCCATCAGCCCGTCATTTCCACCGTGGAAGATGAAACGCTTTTGACCTTCAGCCATCCGATGGAAAAAAGCCATCATATCGCCTTTGTTGCGCAGGTCGGTTATGACCGCATGATGCTGGTGCGCCTGTATGCCGAGGGCAGTCAGGAGGTCCGTTTGCCCCGCATGCCCTATGCCAGGGTGTTTGTCGGCTGCACGCAGGACGGTCTGTATCAGATCAGCACCAAATAATACTCATTTTCAGGCAAACTTACAAAACTGTAAGAATTGAAGCGGGAAATGTAAGCCGATGCAATGGCAATACATTCCCCGTTTTTGTTATCATATGCCTGTAAAGATTTTTCCGGAGGAAAACGACCATGACTGTACTGGAAGTCAACCATCTGCAAAAGGTATATGCCACCCGCTTTGGCGGCAGCAAGGTGGAAGCACTCAAAAATGTCAATTTCACTGTGGAGGAAGGCGAGTTCGTCGCCATCATGGGCGAATCGGGCAGCGGCAAGACCACGCTGCTCAATATCCTCGCCGCGCTGGATAAACCCACATCCGGCAATGTGCTGCTCAAGGGCAAGGATTTTGCCTCCATCAAAGAAGCCGAAGCCGCTGCCTTTCGCCGAGACCATCTGGGCTTTGTATTTCAGGATTTCAATCTATTGGATACCTTCACCCTGGAGGACAACATCTATCTGCCGCTCGTGCTGAAAGGAAAAAGCTATGCCGAGATGCACGACCGCCTGACCCCCATCGCCCAGCGTTTGGGCATCGCGTCCCTGCTTCAAAAATACCCCTATGAGGTCTCCGGCGGACAAAAACAGCGTGCCGCCGTTGCCCGGGCGCTGATCACTGACCCCGAGATCATTCTGGCGGATGAGCCCACCGGTGCTCTGGATTCCCGTGCCTCCGATGAGCTGCTGCGGCTGTTTGGCGAGATCAACAGAGGCGGACAGACCATTCTGATGGTCACGCATTCCGTCAAAGCCGCGTCCGTGGCCTCACGCGTGCTGTTCATCCGTGACGGCGAGGTTTTCCATCAGCTTTACCGCGGCGATCTCCCCAACGAACAGCTGTATCAGAAGATCTCCGATACGCTGACCATGCTGCAGGGTGGAGGCATCAAGGAATGAAACGCTTCCTTCTCTTCCCCAAACTCGCCTGCGAGGGCATCCTTAAAAACCGCAGGCTGTACATCCCCTATCTGCTCAGCTGCATCGGCATGGTGATGATGAGCTACATCATGCACGCCCTCGCGGTGTCGCCTTCCCTGCAGCACATGCCGGGCGGCGGCAATGCCGAAGCCTTCCTCTCGCTGGGACAGCTGGTCATCGCGCTGTTTGCACTGCTGTTCTTGTTTTACACCAACTCCTTTCTGTCCCGCCGCCGCTGCCGTGAGTACGGTCTGTACAGCATTCTCGGCATGGACAGACGCAGCATCAGCCGCATCGTGCTGTGGGAATCGCTGATTGTCACCGTCATCAGCATCCTGTGCGGCATGGGGCTTGGCATCCTCTTTTCCAAGCTGGCGGAGCTGGGGCTGATGAACGCGGTCCGCGGAGACATTAATTACCGCTTTACCGTTCAGCCGGAGGCCATCCGTTATACACTCATCGTCTATGGCATCATCTTTGCGCTGCTGACGCTGCGGTCGGTATTCAACATCCGCAAAAGCCGTCCGCTGGAACTGCTGCGCAGTGAAAGCGTGGGTGAAAAGGCGCCGAAGGCCAACTGGGTTCTGGCCATGATCGGTCTTATTCTGATTGTCCTGGCCTATTGGACTTCCATTGGCATTCAGACGCCCCTGGCCGCCCTGGTGCTGTTTTTCATCGCCGTACTGATGGTCATTGCCGGTACCTACCTGCTGTTCATGTCCGGCTCCGTGGCGTTCTGCAAGCTGCTGCAAGCAAACAAGCAGTACTACTACCGCAAGGAACACTTTGTTTCTGTTTCCTCCATGGCGTACCGCATGAAGCGAAACGGCGCAGGTCTGGCCTCCATCTGCATTCTGTCCACCATGGTGCTGGTGATGATTGCCTCCACCTCCAGCCTGTATTTCGGGGCAGACGATGCCATCCGCACACGTTTTCAGGCTCACACCCAGCTGGAGGTCCGCCGTGAAGATCCGGATGACATTTCCGATGAAAAGATCGCCGCGCTCCGCGGACAATACGAGCAGGTCTTCCGCCATGTTGACCTGATGCCCGAAACGGTGCTGGAATACCGCTATGCCGTCATCACCGGCATGATGTCCGGCTCCGATATGAAAGCCGACAGCAATGCCATCGATGCTTCAATTTTTGGGTATGACAATCTGCGCATGCTCTGCTTTGTCAGCGTTACCGACTATAATCGGGTCATGCATACACAGCTGTCGCTGAACGCGGGGGAAGCGCTGGTAACCCCCATCCGCTGCACCTATGACCGTCAGACCATTCACATGGGCGATATGCAGCTGCAGGTCATCGGACAGGCTGAACAGCCCATGCCCATCGGCGAAGTTTACACCATGGTCATTCCCTCGCTGATTGTCATCATCCCCGATTATGAAACCATCGTTCCGCTGCAGGAGCTGGTCGACTGCAACGGCGACCAGATGCTTGACATACGCTGGTATTACGGCTATGACTTTGGTGAACATATCAGCGAAACCGCCGCCATCGCTATCTTTGAAGCACAGAAAGCGGCAGCGCTCTCCTTCTACGAAGGCGGAACCGCCATCGATGCCGGCTGCGTCTTCACTGAGAGGAATGACTTTTACGCCACCTTCGGCGGGCTGTTCTTCCTGGGCATCCTCCTGTCCGTGGTGTTCATCTTTGCGGCCGTCGTCATCATCTACTACACGCAGATCTCCGAAGGATATGAAGATCAGAAACGCTTTGCCATCATGCGCAAGGTGGGCATGACGGATAGCGACATCCGCAAAAGCATCAATTCGCAGGTCCTGACGGTGTTCTTCGCGCCGCTGCTGATGGCAGGGCTGCATCTCGCCTTTGCCTTCCCCTTTGTGTGGAAGCTGCTGCAGCTGTTCAATCTGCGCAATCTGCCGCTGGTCATCTGCATCACCGTGGGTGCGTTTGCTGCCTTCGGCGCCCTCTACGGCATCATCTACAAGCTGACAGCCGGCGCATATTATCGCATCGTATCCTCCGCAGAACAGACCTGATCCATTACAGGAGAGATTGAAAAATGCAGCTTATGAATGAGACTCCCGATTCCAACATCGCAAAGAAGGAATACATCCTTCAGTCTGCCGAACGGACAGAGGCACTGATCTGCCGCATGATCGCCTGGGCGGAAGGCCATATGGGCAATACCGGGTACGCCGGATGGTGCCTGTCTTTTGTGGAAGACGCACTGTAAATCAGCAACGATATCGAGATATTCGGCGGCGATTCCGCACGGGAATCCTGCGATATGTATCAGGATGCCCTGCGCACCGACGAGCCGCAGCGCGGCGCATTCGTCTTCTATGACTGTCTTTGCCGGGATGAGGACCGCCGGGTCAACTGAGGTCACTGCGGCATCTGCATCGGCGACGGACAGATCATCCACGCGTAGGACAAGGTACGGAAGGATGATTATCTTGCTGTCGAACAGCTGACCGCCCTGACGGGCGACCACCCCCGATATCTTGGCTGGGTACCGGTGGAGCGTGTGCTGCGCCAGCCTCCGCAATAACACAAAAAGACCGGACACCGTTTGATCGATGTCCGGTCTTATTATATCGGCAGATTATTCCGTCATAATCCGCAAAATCTCTTTGTCTGTTTCCGTCATGCCGTCGGCGCCAAGGCGGCCGATGTGGCGTATGGCGTTCTCCACGCCCGTGGTAACGCTGCCGCCTCCGCC
>JAKSQG010000041.1 GCA_024404275.1 Clostridia bacterium
AGCACTCCATCCACGACCCGAGGATGTATGCTGCCGCCAGCTTCGGCGATCCCCGTTATCTGGTCTCGATGAGTCGCCGCACGCTGGCCGCTTCCGGCATCGATGTGCTGGCGCACTGCACCGAAAGCTATCTGAGCCGCAAAGCCAATGCCCTCTCCCGTGCGTATGCCGCGGCGGGCATCCGTCAGCTTGTGCCTGCGCTTTCAAAGGCACTTGATACGGACGATCCCGATGCCGGCACGCTGGAAGCCCTGTACGAAGCCTCGCTGCTCGGCGGTCTTGCCATCGGCGTCACGGGCACTGTCTTTCCGCACAATGTGGGCTATTACCTGACCGAACGCTTCGGCCTGGAGCACGGCTTTGCCTGCGCAGTCTTTCTGCCCGCGCTGCTGCAGCACGTCCATGCGGACGCTCCCGATCTTTACAGCCGCTTTGTCGATGAGACCGGCTGCAGCGAAGCCAACCTGAATGCCCTGTGCGCCCAGGCCCTGCCCGAACTGAACATCCGTCTGACCGACGCGGAGATCGAATCCGCGCTGCCCCGCTGGCAGAACAACAAAAGCGTCCTCAACACTGCAAGCACCGTCACCGTCGAGCATATCAGTGCCGTGCTTCACCAATTGTTTACCCAATCATAAATCAACATAAAGGAGATCCATTCCCATGATCAGAAAGCAAAGCGAACAGAACATTGCCAAGAAGAACCTGCGCAACGGCCACGGCGAAGTCATCATGCGTAACCTCATCAGCGGCGACGCCGAGCTGCTCGGCAAGGGCCGTCTGCTGGCTCACATGACGCTGCTGCCCGGCGACAGCATCGGCGAGCATGCCCACGAAGGCGACGGTGAGCTGTTCTACATTCTCAAGGGTCATCCCACCTACAACGATAACGGCAACTGGGTCACCCTCGAGCCCGGCGATTTCACCGTCTGCTACGATGGCGAGTCCCACTGCATCCAGAACAACACCGAAGAACCCGTGGAATTCATCGCCCTGATCCTCTACAGCAAGTGATTCGACCCATCAACGCGGTATCCGCAAAGGTCTTTGGATGAAAAACAAAACAACCGCTTCCACGTCGCACGTGATGGCACTGTTTGCACTGTAGGGTGTCCTCTTGCAATACCAGTGCTCACTCAACGGCTTCAGCAACAACCTGTACGCCACCAACATGGGCGCCACGGACAGCCAGATCGGTCTGATCCAGCTGGTGCCCAACCTGGCGGCGTGCCTGCTACTGCTGCCCCTTGGCCGCCTGTCCGAAAGAATGCGCTCTTCGCGCACCATGCTGCTCATCCTGCTGTCCATGCTGGGTCTTGGCTACATGGGACACGCAGCCGTATCGCTGACGGGTGCCTCCGGCGTTCCGCTGATGTATATCACATTGGCGCTGACCGTCGGTGTGATCGCCCTCTACGGCGGTCAGTGGCAGACTTTTTTCGGCGATGTCATTCCGCTTGAAAACCGCAGCAGCACTTATGGGCGGCGCAATCAGGCCATGTACGCCCTGTCCATCGTCACGCCTCTGCTTTGCGGCACCCTGATGAACCTGCAGCAGGATACCGCCGGCAAGCTGCACATTCTTCGCATCTTTTACCTGACTGCCGCAGCCGCATCCTGGCTGCAGGTGGCGGTGCTGCTGCGTATGCCCGCCTGTCCGCGTGAGATCGATATCAAGCCCGAGCCTCTGCGTCAGGCCATTCCCTCTGTGCTGAAGGCCGTCACCGAAAAGGAATTCCTGTGGTTCCTCGTTCCGTTCCTGCTGTTCTACCTCTCCTGGCATATCGACTGGAGCATGTGGTATTTGGCGCAGGTCAACTACCTGTACCTGAATGAATCGCAGCTGTCCATCTACAGCGCTTTCTACAACATCGGTCAGCTGGTCGCTGTGGGTATTCTGGCCGGTGTATGCCGCCGCAAGTCACCCGATTATGCCGTCATCATCGGTGCTATCGGTCTGGTCACCTGCCCCATCTCAATGCTGATCGCACTGCAGCTGCCCAAGGGCATTGCCTTCTGGTTCTTCACCTTCGCGCTGAGTGTCTTCAACTCCGCTGAATGTGTCGTGCCCATGTCCGCCGTGCAGATCCTTCTGCGCCTCTCCCCCCGCCGCAACCGTGCCCTGATCGCCAATCTGTATACGCTGCTCATCACCCTGAGCAACAGCCTGATGCCCTGGGCCGGTGTTCGCATCTATCTGGCGCTGGGCGGCGACCGCAGAGCTCTGCAGCTGTTCATGCTCATCGAATTCCTGATGCGCTCCTGCGGCACCCTGCTGCTCATCGTGCGCTGGCGCCGCATCCAAAAACGATCCCTCCTGTCCAAGTAACAAAGAGCCGCACATGCGGCTCTTTTTGATTGAAAACAAGAAGAGAACATCCATTTTCATTGCAAAAGAACAATCAAGGTGATACAATAGTCAGGATTTTTTCGTTCAACCGATCAATCACAGGAAGAGGCTTTATGAAACAGATCATCGATATCCACGCCCACGTATATCCCGAAAAGATCGCCATCAAGGCCGCGCAGTCCATCGGCCGTTTTTATGAGATCGATATGGCGCTGGACGGCACGCTGAACACCTATCTTTCCGTTTCCGACAAGGCAGGTATCTCCCTGTCCGTTGTCCATTCCGCTGCCGTCACCTGGGAAAGGGTCGCCAACATCAACGATTTTATTGCATCCTGTGTGGATGCCCATCCCGGCCGTCTCATCGGCTACGGCACCGCCCATCCCGATCATCCCGAAGCCGAAAAGGAAATGGACCGCATGATGACCCTCGGTCTCAAGGGCATCAAGCTGCATCCCGATTTTCAGCATTTCAATCTGGATGACCCCGCCTCCGTCCGCCTGTTCGCCATGATGGCAGAGCGCGATCTGCCCGCCATCATCCACACCGGCGATACGCGCTATCCCTACAGCGAGCCGGAGCGCATGGCCCGTGTGCTGGATGCCGTCCCCTCCCTGCGCGTCATCTGCGCACACATGGGCGGCTGGTCCCGCTGGCACGACGCCTGGAAGGTGCTGGCCGGCCGTGAACAGGTCTGGGTTGACTGTTCCTCCAGCCTGTACGCCATGACCCCCGAAGATGCCGTCAGCGTCATGCACCATTACGGCATGGACCGTGTCCTGTTCGGTGTCGATTATCCCATGTGGTATCCCGACATCGAGATCGGCCGCGTGGAGGCGCTCCCCCTGACCGAGGAAGAAAAAGAAATGGTCTATTACAAAAACGCCCGGGCTTTCCTGGGTCTGGACTAAGGCATCACAAAAGCCGCGGAAGCATCTGCTCCGCGGCTTTTTGATTGCTGATATTACTGTCCGCTGGCGCCGTAGTTGGCCAGCACACGGGCGGAAGGATCGTTGACGTTGCAGCCCTCCCAGCTCTTGTTGGGCATCCAGAAATCGACCACCATTTCCGCCTGACCGGGATAATACTTTTCAAAGATCTCACGGTACAGCAGCGACTCCTTGGTAAAGGGCTGCGCCCAGGTATACTGCTTCCGCTTCTCTTCAAACTCGGCATCCGTATAGCAGCCTTCGGCGTATTCCTTCAGGTCATCCACCATGCTGTGACCCACCGCGTCCGAGAAAGCGGCCTTCTCACGGAACAGGATATCATACGGCAGGCACTCATCCGCTTCAAAGGCTTTGCGCAGCAGGTATTTGCCCTTGCCGTATACATTCATTTTCTTGACGGGGTTCAGCGACATGACGTACTTGACAAAATCCAGATCGCCAAACGGTACGCGTGCCTCCAGAGAGTTGACGGAGATGCAGCGGTCCGCACGCAGCACATCGTACATATGCAGCTCATGGATGCGCTTTTCGGCTTCCTGCTGGAACGCCGCGGCATCGGGCGCAAAATCGGTGTACTTGTAGCCAAACAGTTCATCGGAGATTTCGCCCGTCAGCAGCACGCGGATATCGGTGTTCTCATGGATCCACTTGCACAGCAGGTACATGCCCATGCTGGCACGGATGGTGGTGATATCATAGGTGCCCAGCATGCGGATGACATCCTCCAGGGAGAACAGCGCCTGCTCCTGGCACATATACACCTTGGTATCCTCGCTGCCGATGTAATCGGCCACCTGCTTCGCGTAATTCAGGTCGATGGCATCCTTTTCCATGCCAATGGCAAAGGTGCGGATGGGCTTACTGCTGCGCCTTGCGGCAATGGCGCACACCAGGGAGGAATCCAGACCGCCGGAAAGCAGGAAGCCCACTTTGGCATCTGCCACCAGACGCTTTTCCACGCCGGCAGTCAGCTTATCATGAATGTTTTTGAAAATGTCATCCAGTCCGTCATCGCACACACCCTCCGCATGCCAGATGGTGCTGTATGCGGTAAAGGTGCCGTTCTCCCAGTAATGACCGGGCGGGAAGGGCATGATATGGTCACAAAGCGACGTCAGGTTCTTGGGCTCACTGGCAAGGCAGATGACGCCGTCCTTGTCAAAACCGTAATACAGCGGACGGATGCCGATGGGGTCGCGTGCGGCAATCACTTCACCCTTCTCACCGTCAAAAATGATCAGTGCAAACTCGGCGTCGAGGCGGCTGAACATTTCCGTGCCATATTCCTTCCACAAAGGCAGCAGAATTTCGCAGTCGCTGCCGCTCTTGAAGGTATAGCCCTTTTTCAGCAGCTCTTCCTTGTCCTTTTCAAAGCCGTACAGCTCACCGTTGCACACCACATAGGAACCGTCCATTTCAAACGGCTGCATGCCCTCGGGCGTCAGACCCATGATGGCCAGACGATGGAAGGCGATCAGTCCCCTGCCGGTATCCACCACGCGGCTGTCATCGGGACCGCGGGAGACAGTCTCGGCAAAGCCCTTCAAAAATTCATCACGGTATACTCCGCAATAACCCGCAATAGAACACATAACGATTTCCTCCCCTGATATCGGACCGGGCCCCGGCTTTACAAAAGTCCGGGGCCTCGATCTGTTTTGTCGGCAGAGGAGAAAGTCCTCTGCTCTTGATTATTCCACGTCCTGCAGGGCGGCAAAGTTTTCCTCGCCCGTGCGAACCTTTACAACGCGTTCCACGCCGTACACAAAGATCTTGCCGTCGCCGATATGACCGGTATACAGCGCCTTCTTGGCGGTCTCGATCACCTTCTCGACGGGAATGGAGCTGACAACCACTTCCACCTTGACCTTGGGCAGCAGCGTCACATCCATTTCAACGCCGCGGTAGCGTTCGCCGGCGCCCTTCTGCACGCCGCAGCCCATCACCTGCGTCACAGTCATGCCCGTAACGCCCAACTCGTTCATCGCGGTGCGCAGCTTATCATAGCGGCTCAGCTGGGCAATAATGACCACCTTGTGGATGCCGGTATTGATTTCCGGCGCCATCGCCACGGGAATCGCGGCGTTGACCATCACAGGGCTGGCCTTGCTGATATCCTCCACACCCAGGCTGGTGTTTTCGTTCACGCTCATCTCCATGCCGGAAGCATCCATGATGGAGAAGCCGGAGTATGCGGAGGGCAGACCGTGCTCGGTAGCATCCAGACCAGTGATTTCTTCTTCCTCCGTCACACGCAGACCGAAGATGGCCTTGATGGCCAGGAAGGTCACCGCGATGGTAACAGCCGTCCAGGCCGCGGTGCTCAGTACACCCACCGCCTGCAGACCCAGCTGACCGAAGCCACCGCCATAGAACAAGCCCTTGCCGGCGATCTGGTTGGCACCGAAGGTGATACCGTCACCAATGCCGCGGGCAAAACCGGGAGCAGTGTCGGTGGCAAACAGACCAACCGCCAGCGTGCCCCACACGCCGTTCATGAAGTGGACCGCCACAGCACCGACGGGGTCGTCGATATGCAGCTTGTTATCCAGCAGCCATACGCCGAAGCAAACCAGCAGACCGGAAACAGCGCCGATCACGATGGCGCCGGTGGCATCACAGACATCGCAGGGAGCGGTGATGGCGACCAGACCGGCCAGAGAAGCGTTCAGGCACATCGAAACATCGGGTTTGCCATACTTGACCCAGGTGAACACCATGCACACCACGGTGGCAATACTGGGAGCAATAGTAGTGGTCACAAACACGGAAGCCATTTCATCCACGGTCACGCAGGCAGCGCCGTTGAAGCCGTACCAGCCCAGCCACAGGATGAACACGCCCAGGCAGGCAATGGGAAGGTTATGACCGGGGAAGGCGTTGACTTTGACCACCTTGCCCTTGGCGTCACGGGTGAACTTGCCAATGCGCGGTCCCAGCATCCACGCACCGATCAGGGCGCAGATACCGCCGACCATGTGGATGCAGTTGCTGCCGGCAAAATCATGGAAGCCCATCTGCGCCAGCCAGCCGCCGCCCCAGGTCCAATGGGCCTCAATGGGATAGATGACGGCGGAAATGACGGCCGAATACACGCAGTAGCTCAGGAAACGGGTACGTTCTGCCATGGCGCCGGAGACGATGGTCGCGGTCGTCGCGCAGAAGACCAGATTGAATACGAAGTTGCTCCAGTCAAAACCTGCATAGTTGGTAAAGATGTCCAGACCGGGTTTGCCGATGATGCCGATCAGGTCTTCGCCCAGAAACAGGCCGAAGCCCAGAACGATAAACACCACGGTACCGATGCAGAAGTCCATCAGGTTCTTCATCAGGATGTTGCCGGCATTCTTGGCACGGGTGAAGCCGGTCTCGCACATGGCGAAGCCCGCCTGCATCCAGAATACCAGCGCGGCGCCGATCAGGAACCATACGCTGAACAGGTTACCGTTGACTGATTCAAGAATACTTTCCATAGTCAGTTCCATTTGTTGCAGCCTCCTTTATTACACAGGCGGCGCGAAACGGAACCCGGCGTGCGGTTTTCCGTTCCGCACGCCGTTGTGCTTTCAATTGTCGTTTTTGATTACTTTACGCCGAACAGCAAATCGCTGTACACGGGATAAGGCCAGGCCTTCTTGGCCGTCATCGTCTCTGCCTCATCGCAGGGCAGACGCAGGGCCGCCATCTTCGGCAGTACCGCGTCACGGATCAGACAGGCAGCCTCGGTGATATCGGCGGCGTCCTTCAGCTTGAGTACCTCAGCTTCCAGGGCATCGACAGCGCCATCGATGGCCTCCATCAGACCGGAGAGCTTGACGATCTTCTTCTTTTCATAACCGCAGCCAGCTTCGGGTACGGCAGCCTTCTTTGTCTGCAGTGCCTCGGACAGCTCGGCGGTGTAGCTTTCCACCGCGGGCAGGATCATCTTGCGCGCCATGTCGACCATGGTCATCGCTTCGATGTTGACCGTCTTGCAGTAGTTTTCCAGCATGATCTCATAGCGGGAGTTGATCTCGGTCTCGCTCATGACACCGTGGCTCATCAGCAGCGTCCTGTTCTTTTCGGTCAGCAGCTCGGGCATGGCATCGGGAGTGGTCTTGAGGTTCGCAAGGCCTCTCTTTTCCGCTTCAACGATCCAGCTGTCATCATAGCCGTTGCCGTTGAAAATGACGCGGCTGTGATCCAGCAGCACACGGCGCACCAGCGCATGTACAGCAGTCTCAAAGTCCTCGGCCTTCTCCAGTTCGTCGGCGTACTGCTTCAGGGATTCCGCTACCGCGGTGTTGAGCATAATGTTGGCGCAGGCAATGGAGTTGCTGCTGCCCAGAGAACGGAACTCAAACTTGTTGCCGGTGAAGGCGAAGGGAGAAGTACGGTTGCGGTCAGTCGTATCGCGGAAGAAACGGGGCAGCACATGCACGCCCAGCTTCATTTCGGTCTTTTCGGTGCCGGTATAGGGCTGATCCTTTTCGATGGCATCCAGCACGGCGCTCAGCTCATCGCCCAGGAACATCGAAATGATGGCGGGCGGCGCTTCGTTGGCGCCCAGACGATGGTCGTTGCCGGCGGTGGCAACGGAGAGGCGCAGCAGCGTCTGATACTCATCCACAGCCTGAATGACGGCCACCAGGAAGAGCAGGAACTGCGCATTCTCATAAGGCGTTTCGCCGGGGGTCAGCAGGTTCACACCGGTATCGGTCGCCATGGACCAGTTGTTGTGCTTGCCGCTGCCGTTGACGCCGGCGAAGGGCTTTTCATGCAGCAGGCACACCAGACCATGCTTCTGCGCAACCTTCTGCATGATCTCCATGGTCAGCTGGTTGTGGTCGGTGGCAATGTTGGTGGTGGCGTAAATGGGCGCCAGCTCGTGCTGGGCGGGAGCCACTTCGTTGTGCTCGGTCTTGGCCAGAACGCCCAGCTTCCACAGCTCCTCATTCAGGTCGTTCATGTATGCCTGAACACGGGGCTTGATAACGCCGAAGTAATGATCGTCCAGTTCCTGACCCTTGGGGGGCTTTGCGCCAAACAGCGTGCGGCCGGTGAAGATCAGGTCGGGGCGCTGATTGTACATCTCGCGGTCCACCAGGAAGTATTCCTGCTCGGGACCCACGCTGGTGCGCACATACTTGATATCCTTGTGGCCAAACAGCTTCAGGATGCGCAGCGCCTGCTTGTTGAGCGCTTCCATGGAGCGCAGCAGGGGCGTTTTCTTGTCCAGCGCTTCGCCGCTGTAGGAGCAGAAAGCGGTAGGAATGCACAGCGTCTTATCTTTAATGAAAGCGTAGCTGGTGGGGTCCCAGGCCGTATAGCCTCTCGCCTCAAAGGTGGCGCGGATGCCGCCGGAGGGGAAGGAAGAAGCATCGGGTTCGCCCTTGATCAGCTCTTTGCCGGAAAACTCCATGATCACGCCGCCGTCGGGGGAGGGAGAAATGAAGCTGTCATGCTTTTCGGCAGTCACGCCGGTCAGCGGCTGGAACCAGTGGGTAAAATGGGTGGCGCCCTTTTCCAGCGCCCAATCCTTCATGGCGATGGCCACGGCATCGGCAACCTTGCCGTCCAGGCTTTCGCCTTCATCAATGGTCTTTTTCAGGGAGTTGTACACCTTCGCGGAAAGCCGGGCTTTCATCTCGCGGTCATCAAATACCATGCTTCCGAACATTACCGGTACACTGCTCATGGATCATAATCCTCCTTCAGAAAAAACAAATAAGGCAAGGGCGCGATGCAAACAAGCATCAAGGCGCCTTTGCCTTAATGGTCGGTATCATACACCTCCCCTTTGCCTTTGTCAAGCGGATTTTTCGCAATTTGCAAAAAAATTTTCGCATCCTGCATTTTTGATCATATCAAAACACATTTATATATCATATTTGCAGGAATACAATCAAAATACCCCTTTTCGCTTGACATCACATAAAAAAGGCGGTATACTTTTCGGGAATGAGCAATGGCGTTCATTCGTTGGGTTTTTGTACCCTGCGAATGGACGCTTTTTTCTTTATTTTTGAGGAAGGTGAACAAAAGCCATGAAGCCTGAAGGCCAGGTACGCATCCCCTCCGGCTGTGCCATCTCCGCGATGATCTCCCGCGAAGGACGCCGCATGACAGGCGAAAAGATCATCGAAAGCATGCTTCCCATGCATGACCGTTCCAACGGTCTGGGCGGCGGCTTTGCCGGCTACGGCATTTATCCCGAATACAAGGATTTTTATGCGCTCCATCTGTTTTATGACAACTACACCGCCAAGGAAGAATGCGAGCGCCTGCTTCGTGAACGCTTTGAGATCGTCATGGCGGAGATCATCCCCATCCGCAAGATCCCGCAGATCACCGATGTGCCGCTGATCTGGCGTTATTTTGTCGCGCCGCTTTCCAGTGTGCTCTCCCGCCTGCAGCTGGATGAGCGTGAATACGTCGCCCGCACTGTCATGCACATCAACACTGCCCTTAAAGGAGCTTTTGTTTTTTCCTCCGGCAAGAACATGGGTGCTTTCAAGGCCGTCGGCTTCCCCGAGGATGTCGGCCGTTTCTACAGATTATAGGAATATGAAGGCTACAGCTGGACGGCTCATGGCCGCTATCCCACCAACACCCCCGGCTGGTGGGGCGGCGCCCATCCCTTCACGCTGCTGGACTGGAGCGTCGTCCACAACGGCGAGATCTCCTCTTATGACGCCAACCGCCGCTTTATTGAAATGTTCGGTTACAAATGCACCCTGCAGACGGATACCGAGGTCATCACCTACATTGCCGATTACCTGCTCCGCCGTCAGGGGCTGACCTTTGAGGAGACTGCTTCTGTCATCGCCGCTCCCTTCTGGTCCACCATTGATAAGAAGAACGAGGATGAAGCAAGCCTGCTGCGCTATCTGCGCACCATTTACCCCGGTCTGCTCATCACCGGTCCCTTCTCCATCGTGCTGGGCTTTGACGGCGGCCTCATGGCACTTAATGACCGCCTGAAGCTCCGCTCCATGGTGGTCGGCGAAAAAGATGATATCGTGTACATTGCCAGTGAAGAAGCCGCCATCCGCAAGATGGAGCCCGCGGCTGAAAACATCTGGGCTCCCGCCGGCGGCGAGCCGGTCATCATCCGGGTCAAGGAGGGTGCATACTGATGAATCTGTATATTTCCCCGGAATATGAGGTGCTTCGCAACCGCGACCGCTGCATCGGCTGCCGCGTGTGCGAACGGCAGTGTGCCAATGAAGTGCACCGCTATGACAGCGACCTCAACATGATGTTGGCGGACGAAGCCAAGTGCGTCAACTGCCAGCGCTGTGTCAGCCTGTGCCCCACCCACGCGCTGAAGATTGCCAAGAATGAGAACCGACTCAAGGAAAACGCCAACTGGCAGCAGGATACGCTGCAGGAGATCTACAAACAGGCCAACACAGGCGCTGTGCTGCTCTCCTCCATGGGCAATCCCAATCCCCTGCCCGTTTACTGGGATAAGCTGCTCATCAATGCCTCCCAGGTCACCAACCCGCCCATCGACCCGCTTCGCGAGCCCATGGAAACGCGGGTTTGGCTTGGCAAAAAGCCCGATCATATCGAGAGGGATGAGAACGGCCGCATCATTCCCAAACTGGCTCCCCAGCTGGAGCTGAGCCTGCCCGTCATGTTCTCCGCCATGAGCTACGGCTCCATCAGCTACAACGCCCATGCCAGCCTCGCCCGCGCCGCCACCGAGCTGGGGGTGTTCTACAACACCGGTGAAGGCGGTCTGCACGAAGACTTCTACGTCTACGGTCCCAATACCATCGTACAGGTGGCCAGCGGACGCTTCGGCGTGCAGGAAGATTACCTCAATGCAGGCGCTGCCATCGAGATCAAAATGGGTCAGGGCGCCAAGCCCGGCATCGGCGGACATCTGCCCGGTACCAAAGTTGTCGGCGATGTCTCCCGTACCCGCATGATCCCCGAGGGCTCCGATGCCATCTCCCCCGCGCCGCACCATGACATCTATTCCATTGAGGATCTGCGTCAGCTGATCTATTCTATCAAGGAAGCTACTGAATATAAAAAGCCCGTCATCGTCAAGGTGGCGGCCGTGCACAACATAGCCGCCATTGCCAGCGGCATCGCCCGCAGCGGCGCCGATATCATCGCCATTGACGGCTTCCGCGGCGGCACGGGCGCTGCACCCACCCGCATCCGCGACAACGTGGGCATTCCCATCGAGCTCGCCCTTGCGGCTGTCGATCAGCGTCTGCGTGATGAGGGCATCCGCAACAACGTTTCCCTGGTCGTGGGCGGCTCCATCCGCTCCGCATCCGATGTGGTCAAGGCCGT